>NZ_JBHVUQ010000333.1:0-4743 GCF_042884105.1 Streptomyces sp. NPDC058157 | reverse complement strand
GGGGCGGGGGCGGTCTCGGCCTACGGGCGGAGGCCGTTCCGGGTGGGCGGGCGGGGGGCCGACGACGCCGCCGCGCGCCTGGCGGCGGGGGCCCGTCTGGACGGTAGGGGGGCGGGCGGCGGGGCGGAGCCGCCGCGCACCTTCGTGGCCTGACCCGGGGCGGGCCCACGCCGGCCCGGCCCTGCTGCGGCCTGTCCCGGCCTGGCGGGGCGACCCGTGGCCCGGTGCGGCCGGGCCCTCAGGGGGCCTCGGCCGCCACTTCCGGGAGGCCCTCGGCGTCGAGGGCTCCGGGCTGCGCCGGGGGCTGGTCCTTGAGCGGGCCGACGGGTGCCGGCGGGCCCTCCCCGCCGCCCGGGCCCGCCGTCTGCCGCTCGGGCAGCAGCTCCAGGACGGCGTGGCGGTGCGCGGGGTGCGTGGCGTCGTCGTACGGGTCGGGGGTGGCGGGCACCTGGAGGCGGTGGACCGGCCCGGTGCCGAGCCGGGCGTAGCCGCGGCCGGGCGGGAGCTGCGGGGCCGGGGTGGTGTGCGGCGGCAGCCCGAGGACGTCGGTGAGCTGCTGGACGGGGGCGGGCCCGAGGACGACCCGGGCCCGGGTGTGCTGCCAGACGGCGTCGCCGATCAGCTCCAGGTGGTCGAAGTGCTCGGCGACGACCACCGTGACGTGTGCGGCGCGGCCGTGCCGCAGGGGGACCTGGAGCTGGGCCAGCGGGTCCGGGCGTCCCTCGGCGGTCGCCAGGTGCGCGAGCACGCTGGGCCGGTCCAGCAGGATCCACAGCGGCCGCTTGGTGTCCTCGGGCGCCGGCCGGCCCGCCTCGCGGGCCCGGTGCGTGGCGATCAGGCGCCGCTCGGTCTCGTGCGCGGCCCACTCGACGGTGGCCAGGGCGCCGGTGGGGCCGCACTCGACGGCCAGCACCCCCGCGCGGCCGGCCAGGCAGGCGTACTCGTTGCTCCCGCCGCCCTCGACGACCATCACGTCGCCGCCCTGGCGCAGGGCCTGGAGGGCGAGCGAGCGCAGCAGGCCGGTGGTGCCGCTGCCGGGCTGGCCCACCGCCAGCAGGTGCGGCTCGGTGGAGCCGGGGCCCGTCCGCCAGACGACGGGCGGCAGGTCGCGCCGCTCGTCGCCCTCCAGCACGGGCAGGGTGCGCCGGACCCCCTCGGGGTCGGTGAAGCCCAGGACGCTCTCCCCGGGCGAGGTGACGAACGGCTGGGCGGCGATCCCGGTGGGCAGCGGCTCCAGCACGCTCAGGTCGAGCCGGTTGGCCTCCTCGTCCCAGACGAAGAGGTACTCGCGGCCGCGCCCCGACTTGGCGTGCAGCAGGGCTTCGATCCGGGCCCGCGAGGCCGCCTCCCCGTCGGTGAAGTAGGCGGGGTAGCGGATCCGCAGCCGGGTGACGCGGCCCTCCGCGTCGAAGGCGTGGTCGCTGAAGGCGTCGTCGAAGCCGCCCCCGTGGGTGAACAGCGGGGCCGGGTCCTCCGGGGCGGAGAAGTAGGGCACGAGGGCCTCGTAGAGGGAGCGCAGCCGGTCGGTCTCGGCGTCGCTGGGCCCGGTCTTCGCGGGGGTGCGGTCGCGCCCGTGCCAGCCCGCCGCGGCCATCAGCGCGATCAGCGCGGTGACGGGCGCGTAGGGGACGAGCGCGACCACGAGGACGCAGGCCGCCCCCAGGAACAGCGCGGGACCCCGCTTGTCCTTGGGCGTCGCGGTCCATTTGCGGCGGCCGGCCGAGGCCAGGACGCGCAGTCCGCGCCCGATGACCAGGAGCGGATGGAGGACGTCCGTGGCGTTGTCGGCCGCCGTACGGGCGAGGTCGCGGCCCCGGGCGAGCGAGGTGCTGCCACTGGTGAGGATGCGGGGGAGTGGGCGCCGGGCCACGGTCGTCTCCTGGGTGGTGGGGCGGGGGCGGTCTAGAGCTTGATCCCGCCGAGCAGGCTCGCGAGGCTCGCCGTGCTCGCGGTGATGCTCGGGGCGATGGCGGAGCCGGCGAGGAAGAAGCCGAAGAGCGCGCAGACGACGGCGTGGGTCAGCTTCATCCCGTCCTTCTTGAAGAACAGGAAGCAGATGATGCCGAGCAGCACGACACCTGAGATCGACAGGACCATGTGAGTTCTCCTGGTAGCGGAACGGTCGGGAAGGTCACCATCAGTTGTTCCAGGCTCACAGGAAGTATCAATGCGACAAAAGGTGCATACGGGTGAACCTTCGGGATTTTCACTTGACCGGCCCCTCCCGGCTGGCGCGTCGGCCCGCCGCGGTGTCAGGTGCACGGGCCACCGACATCCTTGCCTCGGACCGACCCCCTCATGTCCCCGACCTGGCGCTACCCTGGCGATTCACCCGTACGGACGCAGCGCCGGGCACCCCCCTGCCCGCCCGGCCCGGGCAGACTCCTGCCCCGTACGAACCGGCACGAGCGAAAGGCCGAACGACAGATGAGCACGCACGAGGACGCGCCCGACGCCCCCGACGAGGACGTCATCGAGCTGGCCACCAAGATCTTCGACCTCGCCCGTCAGGGTGAGACCGAGACCCTGGCCGCCTACCTCGACGCCGGGGTCCCCGCCAACCTCACCAACGACCGCGGCGACACCCTCGTCATGCTCGCCGCCTACCACGGCCACGCCGACGCCGTCACGGCCCTGCTCTCCCGCGGCGCCGAGGCCGACCGCGCCAACGACCGCGGCCAGACCCCGCTCGCCGGCGCCGTCTTCAAGGGCGAGGAAGCCGTGATCCGCGCGCTGCTCGCCGGCGGGGCCGACCCCTACGCCGGAACCCCGTCCGCGGTGGACACGGCCCGCATGTTCCACAAGGCCGACCTGCTGGAACTCTTCGGAGCCCAGTAATCCGCTTTTTCTCCCGCCCGGCCCGGGCCGGGACGGGCCCGCGAGCTCACGGCTTGGTCACGACGCCCTTAAATGTGGTCGCGGCGCGCAAACCGCCTGGGTCATCATGGCGTCGGATTCGATTCGCGGACATGACGGACGGGCAGGAGCGGGCTGGACACGAAGGGTGTCCACACCCACCCCTGCCGCACCGGCCGGCACGGACGCGAAGCACCGACGAGAGTGAGAAGGCAATGGTCTACATCGAGCGGAACATGACGGCGGACGTCCTCACATGCTGTTACGCGGCCCTGTGAACCCCGATTCCCGGTTGCGTCCCCAGCTTGATTTGAGGCCATTCCCATGTTCGAACCAGTCATAGCGCCGAGCGGCACCCTGCTCGGCCTCCTCCAGAGGGGCCGCGGCGACGGCACGCTGCACGCCCTCGCGGCCCCCCGCCCGGAGGCCCTCGCGGCCCTCGACCAGTGCGTGACCCGTGACCCGCGGCAGGACTGGCAGGTCGAGAACCGGTCGCTGTACTACGCCCGCCTGTACCTGGACCTCGACGGCCCCCTCCGCGAGATCGAGGCCCACCTCTTCGGCGTCGACGACCTCGTCGACGAGGAGGACCACCGCACCGGCCTGGCCCTGTCCGTCCTCGGACACCTGGCCTCGTACGGCCGCGACGACGCGCTGATGCTGCTGCGCCGCTACGCCGCCTCCGGTGCCAACTGGGCCTGGGCCCTCGACGAGCTCGCCCTGCGCGACGACGACGAAGGCCTGCGGTCCCTGGCCGCCCCGGTCCTCGCCAGGTTCCCGGAGACCGCCGAGGGCGAGGCGCTGCTGGCCGCCGCCGTCCGCGACGCCTACGAGCCCCGGCCGTGGAGCCTGTGGGAGGAGTTGCCGCAGTACGGGCAACGCCTGAGCGCCGCCCGCCGGCAGGGCTCGTTCGACCGCTGGCAGCGCCAGCTCAACCCGAGTGGCCCCCGGCCCGGCTGGGGCGTCCAGGCCGTCTTCGACTGGGCCGCCGACGGGCTGCGCCGCGGCACCCCGCTGCACGTGCCCGCCGCGCGCTGCCTCGCCGCCGTGGCCGCGCCCGAGGACCGCTCCGAGATCCTCGCGGCCGCCGCCGGGGCCCAGGGCGAGGCCGCCCGGGCCACCGCCCTGCACCACCTGGTCCTCGCCGAGCCGGAGAACCCGGCCGTCCTCGACCTCATCGAAGCCGCCGGCGACGAACCGGCCGTGGCCGCCTACGAGCGCATGTGCGGCCCCGCCGCCCTCGACCGCGCCCGCCAGTGGGTCCACCGTCCCGACGCCCTCGGAGCGGCCGCCGCGGCCCTCCTGGCGGCCCGCGGCGGCGCCGACGACACCGGCCTGGTGCTGGGCGCCCTCCGCAACACCGTCCGCGGCTCCGGCCCGGACTCGCCCCGCCTGTTCACCCTCGTGGACGGCGCGGGCCGGCTCTCGATCGGCTGCGCGGCCCCCGTGCTGCGCCACATCTACCGTGAGACGGCCTCCTCCCACCTGCGCGGCCGCGCCGCCCGCGCCCTGGCCAGCACGGACCCGACCTTCGCGGCGGGCTTCGCGGTCGAATGCCTGTGGGACTGCGAGGAGACCACCCGCGAGGTGGCGGCCCGCCACGCCGAAACGGCCGACGCCCGCGTCGCCCCCCGGCTGCGCCGCCTGGCGGCGGACCCGGCGGAGGAGGAGGACGTCCAGTCGGCCGTCCGCAGCCGCATCACCCCCGAGCCGACCATGTAGCTCCGCAGGAGACCCGGAACCCGCCGCGCGGGCTGGAATTTCGCTGCGCGAAATCCAGCCCCGCCTGGGGGTCCCCCCAGCGGTAGCTGGGGGAGTTTGAGGCGCGGGGTCTGGGGCGGAGCCCCTGGGGGCACCTCCCAGCGGTAGCTGGGGGAGGAACGGGCG
>NZ_JBHVUQ010000332.1:0-4764 GCF_042884105.1 Streptomyces sp. NPDC058157 | reverse complement strand
TCGACGGCCTCCAGCAGGCGCTGGAGGGCGGTGAGCTCGCCGACGTTGTGGGTGGCCCGCCCCAGCGGGCCGGCCTCCCAGCGCTCGGGCCGGCCCTCGGCGTCGGCGATGACCCAGGCCCATCCGGCCGGGCCCGGGTTTCCCTTGGCCGCCCCGTCACAGGCGGCGATGATGCGATCGGACATCCCCCGATCTTGCCCTATCCCGGGAGCCCCGCCGGCCACCCGCCCGGATCAGGTCACCGGCTGCCGGGCGGCGGGCTCCGAGGCCGGGCTGCGGCCGGCCCTGCCGACCAGGCCCGCCGCGGTGACGACGAAGGCCAGGGCCTGCACGGCGCCCGCTCCGGCGAAGAGGGCGGCCGGGGCGAAGGCGGCGGCCACCCAGCCGCCGAGCAGGGCGGCGGGAAGGATCGCGGCGAAGGAGACGGCCCGGTTGACGGCGACCACGCGGCCCATGAACTCGGCGTCCACCACCTTCTGCCGGTAGGTGAACCAGCCCACCACGATCAGCGAGGTCGCCGCCCCCGCGACCGCCCAGGCCGGGGCCAGGAGGCGGACGTCGGCGGTGACGGCCGGGGCGAGCAGGGAGGCGGCGAGCGCGCCCATCCCGACGGTCAGCAGCCGCCCCTCGCTGTGGCGCCCCAGCAGCTTGGGCACGACGGCCGCGCCCGCGACCGCTCCGGCGCCCTGTGCGGCGACGACCAGGCCGAGGACGAAGCTGGACTGCCCGGTCGCCTCGGTGACCACGTACACCAGGTTCGCCTCGACGGCGTGCACGGCGAAGTTGGTCAGGATCAGCAGGATGGTCCCGGACCGGAGCACCGGCTCGGCGAACAGCATCCGGAACCCGGTCAGCAGGTCCGGGCCCATGCCGCGCAGCGCCTCGCGCAGCGGGGCGGTGGCCGCCGTCGCCGGGGCGGCGGCGGTGAGCAGGATGAGCACGGCGGACAGGGCGAAGGACACGGCGTTGACCCCGCTGGCCGCCGCCGGCCCGAGGAAGGCGACCACGCTGATGCCCGCGATCGGGCCGAGCATGTTCAGCAGGCTCTCGGACCCCTGGACCCACGCGTTCATCACCGCCCGCCGCTCCTCGGGCACCCGTTCCATCAGGAAGCCCTGGAAGGCCGGGAAGTACAGGGGGCGCATGCAGGCCAGGACGAACGCGGCCGTGTACACGGCGGACACCGGCGGGCTGTCCAGCAGGCACAGCAGGCCGATGCCCGCGACGACCACGGCCGAGGCCAGGTCGCAGCCGGTCATCAGGCGGCGCCGGTCCACCCGGTCCGCGACCACCCCGCTGAACAGCCCGACCAGGACGTACGGGACGAACTCCAGCGCGTAGGTGAAGGCGGCCAGGAAGGCCGAGTCGGTCAGCTGGAGCACCAGCATCGGCATCGCGAACCGGAACACCCAGTCCCCGCAGGTGGAGACGATGTACGCGGCGCGCAGCAGGATCTCGTCACGGCGCTCAGCCACGGGGGCCGTCCAGCGGCAGCAGCGGATCGTCCACGACGGCCTCCAGCAGGGAGACGAGCCGGTCCAGCAGGCCGGTGACGAAGCCGGCGGGCAGCCGGTCGGCCTGGTAGTAGGCGGTCAGCGCCAGTTCGTCCCCGCCCGCCTCGCCGACGAGCATCAGCTCGCTGCGCGGGCGGAACCCCTCGTCGGACAGCGGGAACGGGGCGGTGGCGGCCGGGGCCAGGTCCAGCCCCTCTCCGTGGAGCTGGGCGTACAGCATGTTGAGGACCACGCCGATGGGGGCGTCCGGGTCGGCGTACTCGTCGGGGTTGAAGGCCTTGACCAGCTCGGCGAAGGGGACGGCCGCGTTCTCCTGGGCGTCGAGGCTGTCCCCGCGGACCCGGCGCAGCGCGGCCCGGAAGGTGCCGGCGCCCGCCAGGTCGCTGCGGACGACGAGGAGCTCGGCCAGCGGGGCCACCAGGTTCTCGCGGCCCTCCGTCTCCCGGTTGTAGACGTTGACGGCCACGGCCTGCTCGTCGCGGCCGGTGGCCTCGCGCAGCGCGACGTCCAGGGCGCAGAGCACCAGCATGAACAGCGTGACCCGCTCGCGGGCCGCGAACTTCCTGATGTCGTCGACGAGGCCCTGGGGCAGCCGGCGCGCCTCGTAGCCGCCCTCGGGCGCGGCCCCGGGCTCGCGTTTGGGGACCTCCAGCCTCGGTATGGCGCCGGGGCCGGCCAGGCGCTCGCGCCAGAACGACATCATCCGCTCGCCCTCGGGGCCGGCCAGCAGTCCGTTCTGCTCGCGGACGTGGTCCCGGTAGCTGTACGCGACCTCGGGGAGCCCGGGCTCGCGCCCGGCGGCCAGGGCGGTGTAGAGGGTGGAGAGCTCCTCGGTCAGGACCCCGCGGGCCCAGCCGTCCACCACCAGGTGGTCGAAGACGAGGACGACGAAGTGGTCCTCGTCCCCGACGCGCACCACGCTGACCCGCAGGCGTTCGTCCCGCTCCGCCGGCAGCGGCCGGTCCGCCTCGGCCCGGACCCGGGCGACCGCCGCCGCCTCGTCCCCGGCGGCGTCGTGGAAGACGGCGCGCAGGGTGACGGCGGGGTGGACGGTCTGCCGGCCGGGCCCCTCGAAGCGGGTGCGCAGGGCCTCGTGGCGCCCGGCCAGCCGGGCCAGCGCCTCGTCGAGCACGGGCAGCCGCAGGGGGCCGCGGACCCGGTAGGCCTGGGAGATCGTACGGACGGAGGGCACGCCCAGGGCGCGGCTGCGCTCGTCCATCAGCAGCCGGCCCTCCTGGTAGCTCAGGGTCGGCAGGGACAGTGGTGCGGACATCTGCTCGGGCTCCTAGGCGGGGGTGCGGTCGGTGTCGGCGCGCTCGGCGACCAGGTCGGCGAACTCGCCGAACTCGGGGTACTCCAGGACCTCGCGCATGGTGACCTTGACGCCGAGGGCGGCCTCCAGCCGGGCGACCATCTGGGTGGCCAGCAGGGAGTGGCCGCCGAGGAGGAAGAAGTCGGACTCCTCGTCGATGCCGGTGCCGAGGACCTCGGACCAGATCCGGGCGACGGTCTCGCGTACGGACGACGTGCTCATCGGGGCTCGCATTCTCCGGCGCGCAGCCGGTTTCGGTCGGTCTTGCCGTTGGCGGTCAACGGGAAGCTGTCGATGACGACGTAGCGGGCGGGGACCAGGTAGCCGGGCAGGACGGCGCGCAGGCCCGCGCGGACGGCCTTGGCCAGGGCCCGGTCGTCGCCCTCGATGTAGGCGGCGAGCCGCTTCCCGCCGAGGGGGTCGGTCTCCACCAGGACGCAGGCCCCGCGGACTCCGGGCTGCGCGAGGACGGCCTGTTCGATCTCGCCGGGCTCCACCCGGTGGCCGTTGATCTTGACCTGGCCGTCCTCGCGGCCGAGGAACTCCAGTGCGCCGTCGGGCCGGAACCGGGCGAGGTCGCCGGTGCGGTAGCAGCGGACGCCGCGCAGCCGGCCGGCGGCGGGCACCGGGAAGGCGCGCGCGGTCAGCTCGGGCCGGTCGAGGTAGCCGGCGGCCAGGCCCTCGCCGGCCGCCCACAGTTCGCCGGGTACGCCCGGTGGGACGGGGTGGCCGCCGGGGTCGACCACGTAGACGCGGGTGCCGCGCACAGGGGTGCCGATGGGCACGGTGGCCGCTCCCGGCGGGGGCGGTTCGGCGACGGCGCCGCAGCAGGTGAAGGTGGTGTTCTCGGTGGGTCCGTAGCCGTTGACCACCGTGAGGGCGGGGTGGCGGGTGAGGACGGCGGAGACGTGGTGGGGGGAGACGACGTCGCCGCCGGTGAACAGCCTGCGCACCCCGGCGAAGGCGTCCGGGCGGTGTTCGGCCAGCTGGTGGAAGAGGCCGGCGGTGAGCCACAGGGCGGTGACGCCGCGGCCGGTGATCAGGTCGGCCAGCTCCGTCAGGGTGAGCGGGCCGGGCGGGGCGATCTCCAGGCGGGCGCCGCGGGCGAGGGTGCACCACACCTCCAGCAGCGCCGCGTCGAAGGTGGCGGGCGCCAGGTGCAGGACGGTGTCGCCGGGTCCGAAGTCGACGCGGGCGTCGTGGGCGAGGCGGGCGATGCCCCGGTGGGTGAGCCGCACGCCCTTGGGCTGCCCGGTGGAGCCGGAGGTGTACATCACCGTGGCGGTCTCGGGGGCCGGCGGCAGCGGGGGTGCGGCGGCGGGGGCGCTGCGGCGAAGTCTAAGGGACTCGCACAGCGCCGGCCCCCGGCCAACGCCGTCTGGCGGGGTGAGGGGGCCGCGGGGCCGTGCCAGCATCAGGCGCAGCCGCTCGGGCGGGTAGTTCGGGTCGAGGGGCACGGCCGTGGCCCCCGCCAGCGCCACGGCGACGGTCGCGGCGACGGCTTCCGGGCCCCGTTCGAACAGCAGGCCGACGGCGTCGCCGGGGCGGACGCCCCGCGCGCCGAGCTCCCGGGCGATGCCACCGGCCCGCTCCAGCAGTTCGCGGTAGGTCAGGGTGGTGCCGGGGGCCGAGACGGCGACCGCGTCGGGCCGCAGGCGCGCCCGGTCGGCGAACATCCGGTAGGCGGGCTCCCCGACCGGCTCGGTGTCCTCGCCGGACCAGGCCGACAGCAGTTTCCAGTCGGCTCCGTCGACGAGGTCGAGGTCGCCGAGGGGGCGCTCGGGCTCGGCGAGCGCGGCGGCGGCGAACCGGTCCGCCCGCTCGGCGAGGACCGCGGCGGTGTCCTCGGGGACCCCGTCGAGGGCGAACCGCGCCGACCCGTCGGGGAGGCGGACGGCGGACGGGCCCTCGGCGGGGGCCCGGAGCAGGCCCGCGGAG
>NZ_JBHVUQ010000331.1:0-4770 GCF_042884105.1 Streptomyces sp. NPDC058157 | reverse complement strand
CCCGACGCCCCCATCATCACCACCGACGCCCGCCACCGCGGCGACGCCAAGAGCGCACTCATCACCCTCGTCGAACACGCCCTCATGGCACGGCTCAAGTAACGGCCGATATCAGGCGAATGCGCGGAGGCGGGCTGTGTCATAGGACACGGCCCGCCTCCGGTGTTCATAACGTTTCGACAGAGAATTACCCTCTGTTGGACACGGCGCGCGTTCGTCCGGTGCCGCTCTGCGCACAACTGGCCCCGTTTTTGCCGCAGCTCGCTCTTTATGTCCGTTTTATGCGGGACGTAAGGCTCTTGGAATGGCCGATTCCAACTGTTTGGAACACGGCGCTTCATCGTGCTGGAATTCAACGAACTAGCTAGTAGCACCGCCGAGAGGTTGTTGGTCGAGTGAGGCGAAGCAACTCGAGTCCCGCGGGTGAACCCGCTCGGGGCAACTTCACCCCGCCGCCGCGCGCGGCCATGTCGCCCGTCGACGTGCCCGTGGAACCACCGGCGGGCGGCGGCAGCACCAGCAAGCTCTCCCCCCGCAACTGGCGCGTTCCCACGCGTCTGAACGCCATCCTGCTCGTCCCCGTCCTCGTCGGACTGGTCATGGGCGGCTTCCAGGTGAAGGGCTCGATCGACACCTGGAACGAGGCGAAGGACGCGGAGAAGACGGTCCGCATCGTCCAGGCGGCCGCCGAATACGGCCAGGCCCTCCTCAACGAGCGTGACCTCAGCGCCGAACCGCTGCTGAAGAACGACCGCGGCAACGAGGCGGTGACGAAGGCCTACGCGGCCACCGACGCCGCCAAGGCCAAGTTCGCCGCGGCCGTGAAGGACATGCCCAAGAAGCAGGGCCTCGAGCGCCGCCTCGAACTCTTCCGCCAGGAGGAGCCGAAGCTGGAGCAGGTCCGCAAGACGGCCTACGCCGTCCCGGAGACCACCAAGAAGAACCTCCCCTCCCAGGCCGGCCCCGTGCCGACCGAAGAGGGCTACGTGCTGGTGCAGCACTACCTGATGCAGTTCTCCAACGAACTGGGCCTGGGCACCGGGAACGTCACCAGCTACGGCCGCATGGTCTACGCCGTCGAGCTGGCCAAGGCGGCCAACTCGCTGCAGCGCTCCATCGGCACGCACCTGCTGGTCCGCCCGAACGAGGACGAGAACGTCCGCAAGGCCCAGCTCGTCGCCTTCTCCTCCTACGCCTACCTCGAGGAGATCGCCGCCGGCGAGTACGTCGCCGCCGGCACCGAGGAGGACACCAAGCGCCTCCAGGAGGTCATGGCCAAGAAGTCCCAGGAGGGCGCCGCCAAGCTCGCCCAGGCCAAGCAGGCCGCCGAGCAGGCCGGTACGCCCTTCAAGGCCCCGCCCGTGGTCAACGGCTCCGCCCTCACCGGCATGACCGAGGCGATAGCCGGCGGCGACAAGCCCGCCAAGCTCGCCCTGATCGGCGTCACCCCGCAGGCCTGGCAGGCCGCCGCCACCGCGAAGTTCGACGGCTACGCCGAGGTCGAGCAGGAACTCCTCGACAAGGCCGTCAAGGACACCGTCGCGGTCTCCGACAAGGCCCAGAGCGACGCCATCCTGACCGGTGCCATCGTGGTCGTGGCCCTGCTCGCCGCCTTCATCCTGGCCGCGATGATGGCCCGCCAGATGAGCCGCTCGATGCTGCGCCTGCGCACCTCCGCCTTCGACGTCGCCGAGCAGCGCCTGCCGATGCTCGTCGACCAGCTCTCGCGCACCGACCCGGGCAAGGTGGACACCCGTGTCGCGCCGATCCCGATCAACTCCCGGGACGAGATCGGCGAGGTCGCCCGCGCCTTCGACCAGGTCCACCGGGAAGCGGTCCGGCTCGCCGCCGAGCAGGCCCTCCTGCGGGGCAACGTCAACGCGATCTTCACGAACCTCTCCATGCGCAACCAGTCGCTGATCGAGGGCCAGCTGACCCTGATCACCGACCTGGAGAACAACGAGGCCGACCCGGACCAGCTGGAGAACCTCTTCCGCCTGGACCACCTGGCCACCCGTATGCGCCGCAACGGCGAGAACCTCCTCATCCTCGCGGGTGAGAACCCGGGCCGCCGCTGGGACCAGCCGGTGCCCCTCGTGGACGTCCTGCGCGCCGCCTCCTCCGAGGTGGAGCAGTACGAGCGCATCGAGCTCTCGGGTGTCTCCGAGGCCGAGATCCACGGCCAGGCCGTGACCGACCTCGTGCACCTGCTCGCCGAGCTCCTGGAGAACGCCACCACGTTCTCCTCCCCCCAGACCAAGGTCCGGGTCAACGCGACGCGCCTGCCCGACGGCCGTGTGATGATCGAGATCCACGACAAGGGCATCGGCCTCACCGCCGAGGACTTCGCGGACATCAACCACAAGCTGGCCAACCCGCCGACCGTGGACGCCGCGATCTCGCAGCGCATGGGTCTGTTCGTGGTCGGCCGGCTGGCGGACCGCCACAGCATCCGCGTCCAGCTGCGCCCCTCGGGCGAGCAGGCCGGCACCACCTCGCTGGTCATGCTCCCCGACGCCATCACCCACGGTGGCGGTGGCGAGGGCATCCCGGACGACGACTTCACCGTCTCCTCGATCATCCCCGAGCAGCAGGCCCAGCAGGCCGCCCCGCTGCGCACGGCCGCCGAGCTCGGCTTCGACGACTCCCGCTACGACGCCCAGGGCGGCGAGCAGAAGCCCGCCGACCCGGTCGTGCGGTCCCTGGGCCGCGAGGAGCGCCGGGCCGCCCTGGAGGCGCAGCTCAACTTCGGGCAGGAGCAGGCCCCGCAGCCGGAGCAGCAGCAGTACTCCGCCGAGGGTTATCCGGAACCTCAGCCCGAGCACGCGTACCAGCCGTACCAGGAGTACGAGCAGCCGTCCGCGCAGGGCTACGAGGCCCCGTACGAGGAGCCGGCCCAGCAGCAGTCCTACGAGGCGTTCCCGGAGCAGGGCTATGCCTATCCGGAAGTCGGCTACCAGGACGGCGGGCAGCCTGCGCAGGCGTACGAGAATGGTTACGCGGAGCAGTCCCCGCAGGCCGCATGGCCCGAGCAGAACACCTACTCGGAGGCCTACCAGCAGGACTACGGGACCGAATCGGAACCCACGGCCGCTCCCGAACCGGCCGTGGACCGCGTAGGCTTCGACCGTCCGGGCGCCGCTGCCGACACCGGTCACGCGTTGACCGGAGCGGGCCTGCCGCGACGCGGCAGCCAGCAGCAGTGGGGTTCGGGCCAGAAGGAAGCGGAGCCCACCGGTTCCCTCTTCGAGCAGCGGCCGCAGCGACAGCAGCAGCCGGCGGCACCGAAGGAGGCCCCGGCGGACGAGGCGGCCGGCGCGGGCTGGCGTTCGACGAACGACGAACGCTGGCAGCAGGCCGGCAAGCTCCGTGAGCCGAAGGCGGGCGGGGTCACCTCGTCCGGTCTCCCTCGGCGGGTGCCCAAGGCCAACCTGGTCGAGGGCGCTGCGGAGACGACCCCGCAGGGCGGCCCCCAGGTCTCCCGCGCCCCGGAGGACGTGCGCGGCAGGTTGAGCAACCTGCGCCGTGGTGTCCAGCAGGGACGCAGCGCGGGTTCCGAGCAGTCAAGTAACAGCTATGACCAGGAGCGTTAGTGTGAGCGCGATGAGCCAGGCGGCGCAGAACCTGAACTGGTTGATCACCAACTTCGTGGACAACACCCCCGGGGTGTCCCACACGGTGGTGGTCTCCGCCGACGGCCTTCTGCTGGCGATGTCCGACGGATTCCCGCGCGACCGCGCCGATCAGCTGGCGGCCGTGGCCTCCGGTCTGACCTCGCTGACCGCCGGAGCCTCCCGCATCTTCGAGGGCGGCGCCGTCAACCAGACCGTGGTGGAGATGGACCGTGGGTTCCTCTTCCTCATGTCGGTCTCCGACGGGTCCTCGCTCGCGGTGCTCGCGCACCCCGAGTGCGACATCGGCCTCGTCGGTTACGAGATGGCCCTCCTCGTGGACCGAGCGGGCAGCGTCCTCACCCCGGACCTGCGCGCCGAGCTGCAGGGAAGCCTTCTCAACTAGCAAACAAGCAGTGCGTTTCGCGTCATCGCACCGTAGGGTGCGGTGGCGCGGTTCCACAGGGAGTACTGCGTTCTTGGAGTCGGAGGAGGAAACGTGACAACACCCGGAGGACATCCTTATGGCGGCCAGCAGCCGCAGGGTGGGCACGACCAGAACCGCTTCAACTTCCCCTCCGCTCCCAGCCGGCCCGTGCCGGAGCAGAACCCCTACGCACAGCAGCCGTACGGCCAGCCCCAGCAGCCGCAGGCGCCCCACCGGCTTCCGCAGCAGCCCCCTCGGGCCGCGCAGCCGCAGGCTCCCAAGGCGCACAACCCGCTGGTGCGTCCGTACGCGATGACCGGCGGCCGTACCCGGCCGCGCTACCAGCTCGCCATCGAGGCGCTGGTCAGTACCACGGCGGATCCCGCCCGGCTGCAAGGGCAGTTGCCCGAGCACCAGCGCATCTGCCGCCTGTGCCAGGAGATCAAATCCGTCGCGGAGATCTCGGCACTTCTCTCCATTCCTCTTGGTGTCGCCCGCATCCTCGTAGCCGACCTGGCGGAGGCGGGCCTTGTCGCCATTCACCAGCCCGGCGGCGACGAGTCTGCCGGCGGCCAGCCAGATGTGACACTGCTCGAAAGGGTGCTCAGTGGACTTCGCAAGCTCTAACGGCGGAGCGGCTCGCTCCACCACCTCCGCGAAGATCGTGGTGGCGGGCGGCTTCGGCGTGGGCAAGACCACGTTCGTCGGCGCGGTCTCCGAGATCAACCCCCT
>NZ_JBHVUQ010000330.1:0-4874 GCF_042884105.1 Streptomyces sp. NPDC058157 | reverse complement strand
GTCTCCGGGGCTCCCGGCGTCACGAATGGATAACTGGGGCAAGGGCCGTGCCCATATGCCACCGGCCGGTCGGCGGACTCGCCTAGTCTCCTTCCATCGCGGCGCTGATCGCCCGCGAAGCCGGAGGACTGGGGGGTCGCGGTGACGCTGTACGGACGCTCTGCGGTACTGAACACCGTGGTTCCGTCCCTGGTCGGGCTGGATTCGAACGGGCCCAGGCGATTACGCATCCCGGACGGGACGCCGCTCCTGCTCGTGTGCGGCGGCGGCCGGGGATCGGGCAAGAGCGCCCTGCTGAAGGCCCTGTCCGAGCAGTACGCGCAGCGCGTCCCGCAGGCGTACGCGGACCTGGCCGCCGACCGCTTCGGCCAGCCCGGACTCGCCCGGCCGGCCGACGGCGAAGCCCCGAGGAACGCCTCGCACACCTCGGACCTGCTTTTCTACCTGATGGACGGACTGAGCCAGAAGCCGAGCGAATTCGCGGGCAAGCTGTCCTTCCCCCGGCTGGTCCAGGGACTCCTCGCGATCACCAGCTGGGAGCCGGTCCGCCCGGCCGAGCTGCCGGCCGCACGGCACCGCCTCGGAGAGCTCCAGCGGGCCGGCCAGCCCGACCAGCAGGCCCGCAACGAGAGGGTCCTGGGCTGGATCGACGAGGTGGCCGGCGCGCTCCCGGCCGTGGGCGGCATGCCGCCCGGCGTAGAGGAGATGGTCCGGGCCCTGCTGCGCATCGTCGCCACCGAGCTGCTCGGCCCCCGCGCCAACAAGGAGGGGCTCAAGTGGTGGGGCGCCCGGCGGGTGGGACGCCAGGGCGACGGGCTCGCCCGGCTGACCGAGCTGGCCATGACCTTCCGCGGCGAGGCGGAGGACCGCGAACACGCGGAGCGGCACCTGCTGGCAGCCCTCCTCGCGGACATCGCGGACCACTACGGCTGGCTGAACACGATGAACCGGGTGCCACGGCCCCTGCTGCTCCTCGACAACGCCCACACCCCGACCGGCGCGGCCTTCCTGGACGAGCTGGCGCGGGTCTGGCACGAGGAGGCCGCCGGGGAGCGGGCCCTGCGCCCGGCCGTCGTCGCCACCGCGCTGAGCCAGGACCCGCCCGTCCCGGACCCCGAGGACACCTCGCCCTCGACCCGCAGCGCCCCCGGCGCGTTCTGGCGGGCGGACGGACCGGCGTCGCCCGCCGGATGGCTGGCGCACCTGCCCCTCGCGCCGCTGACCCTCGACGAGGTCAAGGAGATGTTCGGGGAGGACAGACCGGCTCCCCGCACGGCCCAGGTCATCCACCGGATCAGCGCCGGGCGGGCCGGGATCGTCCACGACCTCGTCCAGGCCGCCCGGCTGCACCCGCGCCTCCACGACGGGGCATCCGCCGTCGACCCGCTCGACCTGCTCGCCCTGCCGGCCGGCCCCGAGTCCGCCACCACCGTGAACGAGAAGATCCTCGCCACGCAGCTCCCCGGGGAGGTCGCGCGGCGCCGCCTGACGTACTACTCTCCCGCCCTCGACAACGAGGCCGTGCACCGGCTCGGCGCCGCCTACCCGCCCGGCGACCCCGGCGGCGTACCCGTGCTGGAGGCCGAGGCCGAGCTGCGGGACGGACGCTGGGGACGCCACCCCTGGCCCGGCACCGGCGGCCCCTTCGTCGGGGACCCCGTCCTGCGCGCGCTGCTCCTGCACGAGCTCACGGCCCTCACCCGGCGGACGCCCGACGCCGAGCAGTGGAAGAACCTCCACCTGCGGCTGCGGTCCTTCTACGACCCCCACGGGCGCGGCACCGCCGCCGAGCGGCCCGACGTCCGGTTCCTGCACCACTCGCTCGCCCTCGGCGAGCAGGAGTCCGTCGTCCACGCCCTGCACCGCCGCTTCGCGGAGCAGGACGCCCCCGGCTGGCTCGCCGCGCTCAACCTGGTCTGCGCCGCGCCCCGGCCCCCGCGGACCCTGCCCCCGCCGGCCGCCTTCACCGCGGCCTGCCGGGCCTGCGCGGTCGACGACGACCCGGTCCACCGGGCCGTACGGCTCCTCGTCTCCGCCCTGTGGGCGCAGTCCCAGCCCCTCGCGGCACCGCAGCAGGACGCGACGGGCACCGTCAGGCTCCAACTGCTCACCCTGGCCATGGCCCAGAGCGGCGCCCCCGCAGCCCAGAAGGTCTTCTACCGGGCGCACGAGGAGTGGCCGACGCTCCTGGGGCACTGGCGCCAGGCGCCCCACCTGCCCACCTACGGAGAGTCCGCCCCATGAAGCTGCTTCCCGACGGCCCGCTCTACAAGGCCCTGGTGATCGCCGTCCTCGCCGTCGCCCTGGGCACCGGCGGCTACCTCGTCTACACCGGAGTCATCAGGGACGACCCCTCCTGCGCCACCGGAGTCGAGCGGCGCGGACCCAACCGGGAGTGCACCGGCGTCACCGACGGCGCCTACGCCTTCGCCAAGGACCTCGGCCCGGTCTCCGGCCGCATCAAGGCCGAGAACGACGCCGTCGCGGGCAAGAACCCCGCCACCATCGCCCTGATGATCCCGATGACCTCCGACAACGCCGCCGAGCAGCGCGAGTTCGTCGAGCAGGTCCAGGGCGCCTACCTCGCCCAGTACCGCGCCAACCACGCGGCCAACGGCAAGCAGCCGCCGATCCGGCTGCTCCTCGCCAACCCCGGCCGCAACTACGCGTACTGGCGGCCCGTCGCCGACGCCCTGGCCAAGGCCGCGGCCTCAGAGAAGGAGAACCTGAGGGCCGTCGCGGGCATCAACATCAGCCTCAAGGAGACCGCGGAGACCGTCCGCTACCTCACCCGCGACAAGGGCATCCCGGTCGTCGCCGGGCCCATGACCGCCGACGACATCAAGAACGGCGCCGACAACGCCTACCCCGGACTCGCCCGCATCGCCCCCAGCAACACCGACCAGGCGAAGGCCCTCGGCTCGTACGGGGCGGACATCAAACCCGCCGAGACCATGGTCGTCGAGGACATCCGCGAGGGCGACAACTACCTGACCACCCTGCGCGAGACCTTCGAGAAGCTCGCCACGGGCGCGCCCAACGCCCCCGAGACCTTCCGCTCCCCGCCGGACTTCACCCAGGAGGGCAACCTCGCCAACGACTTCCACCAGATGGTCCCGGACATCTGCTCGTCCAACGCGAAGACCGTCTACTTCGCCGGCCGGCCCGTCCAGCTGCGCCAGTTCCTCGTCGAGCTGGGCGACCGCAACTGCGACAAGCACTACACGGTCGTCACCGGCTCGCACGCCTCCACCCTGACCGTCGACGAGAA
Organism: Streptomyces sp. NPDC058157; assembly: GCF_042884105.1. Lineage (NCBI taxonomy): Bacteria > Bacillati > Actinomycetota > Actinomycetes > Kitasatosporales > Streptomycetaceae > Streptomyces > Streptomyces sp. NPDC058157. Next base: position 1,603 of record NZ_JBHVUQ010000330.1, on the reverse strand, counting down.
GTTCGCGGACCAGTGGACCGCCCTCACCAAGGGCGCCGGCATCACCGTGCGCTACGCGGCGCTCGCCCACCCCGACGCGTGGGGCGAGGGGAGCACCGAGGCGACCGGCGGCTCCAAGGCCGCCCTCCGGGAACTCGCCTCCCTCCTCCACGACGCCCAGCCGGCCTCCGGGCCCTCGATCGGCCCCGCCACGCTGTCCGACGGACGCGTCATCATCACGTACGACGCCGTCACCACCGCCGTCGCGGGCATCCGCAACGACACGGTCGGCGCGGTGAAGATGCCCGGCCTCACCGAGGTCCGCGACAGCTGGCTGCGGCTGCACGGCACCAACCGGGTCGACGGCGCCAGCGGCTGGATCTGCCTCGACCAGTACGGAAACCCGCACAACAAGGCCGTGCCCATCGTCCACCTCGACCCGGCGACCAAGACCGCGGCGTTCGACCGGATCGCCTGGCCGGCCGGACACGCGCCCGACGCCAACTGCAGCATCAGCAGCGGCGGCTGACCGCACCCCCGCCCGCCAGGTAGTCCTCCAGGGTCCGGCCCGGGGCCCAGCCCCGGGACCGGGCCCTGGCCAGGTCCAGCACCACCGGGTGGGCCAGCTGGTCCACGGCGTAGCGGCTGAGGGCCGGTTCCGAGCCCGTGAGCCGGGCCGCCGCCTGCGCCCCGCGGGCCGCCGCGGCGGCGAGCGGGAGCGGCAGGCGGCGGACGCGGGCCCGCACCCCGTGGGCGCGCAGCACCGCGGCCACCGCAGCGTCCCGCCCGTACGGTTCGGCGTCCGCCACGTTGTACGCGCCCGGCGGCCAGCCCGCCGCCGCCAGGCAGGCCTGCGCCAGGTTCTCCACCGCCGTCAGGCTGAGGCGGACGTCCGGGCCCGGCAGGAACAGGGTCCCGGCCCGGACCCGGGACAGCAGCCGGGGCAGGAGCTGGGTGTCGCCCGGACCGTAGACCGCCCTCGGACGCAGCACCACCGCGCCGGCCGCCAGGGCCAGCGCCTCGCCCTCCGCCTTCGTGCGCCCGTAGGCGTTGAGGTGGTGCGCCCGGGGGTGGTCCTCCGTGACCAGGGACCGGTCCCGGCGCGGGTCGTACACGCTCGCGCTGCTCACCCACACCACCGGCCGCCCCGCCGCCGCCCGCAGCAGCCGGGCCGTGCCGTCCACGTTGACGGCGCGCATCGCCGCCTCCGCCCGCGAGCCCGGCGCCGGATCGCCCACCGCCGCCGCGCAGTGGACGACGAGGTCCACCCCCGACAGGTCCGGCTCCGCCGACGCCGCGTCCCAGTACCGGTACCCGCCCAGCGGGCCCGGCCTGCGGCCCAGGCAGACCACGGAGTGGCCGGCCGCCGCGGCCGCCCGGGCGACATGGCCCCCGCAGAACCCGCTCGCCCCCGTCACCGCGATCCTCATGCCCCCGCCCCCGCCCCCGGGCCGTGCGGGTACGGGCAGGCCGTCGCAGGCGCGGGCCCACCGGGGCGGGAGCCGCCCGCGACCGCCGGGGAGCCGGACGTGGCGGCACGGCCCGGGGGCGGGCCGGGGCGGTGGTCGGCCGTTCCCGCCGCCGGGCCCCGCGGGTGCGGGCGGGCCGTCGGGGAGCCGGGTGC
>NZ_JBHVUQ010000329.1:0-5068 GCF_042884105.1 Streptomyces sp. NPDC058157 | reverse complement strand
CGATCCGGCCCCGGTCCGCCCGGACCTGGCCCTGCCGGCGCTGCCCGCCCGCAGCCCGGGCGCCGGGGACCCCGAGGTGCGCGCCCAGGCGGCCACGGCGAAGCCCTCCGCCGCCACCCGCGCGCCCTCCCCGTCCCCGTCCACCGCGAAGCCCTCGACGAGCCCCACCACCAAGGCGCCGGACGGACCCGCCAAGGAGCCGGGCGGCTCCGGCACCCTGCGCCCGGGCGACAAGGGGCCGGAGGTCAGGGAGCTCCAGGAGCGGCTCTACGGGCAGGGGTTCACCTACGTCCGGATCACCGGGGTCTACGACGGCCAGACCAAGCGCGGGGTCTCCCAGCTCCAGCACGACCGCGACATCAAGGGCGACCCGAACGGCGTCTACGGCCCGAACACCCGGGCCGCCTTCGGCTGACGCCACCGGGGCCACGCGGCCCCGGCCGGCGCCGGGCCGCCCGACACGCCGACCCGCACGGCTCCTGCCGTCCGTGCTCCGGCGTCCGTGCTCCTGCCGTCCGTGCTCCGGCCCCCGTGACCGGCTCAGCGGCCGCCGGAGACGCGGAGCACGGCGCCCGTCGTGAACGAGGCGTCCGGCGACAGCAGCCACGCGATGGCGCCGGCGATCTCCCCGGGCTGCCCGGGCCGCCCCAGCGGGGCCGCGCCCGCCGTCCGGGCCGGGCGGTCCGGGTCGCCCATGGCGGCGTGCATGTCGGTCTCGATCACGCCCGGCGCCACCGCGTTGACCCGGATGCCGTCCGGCCCCAGCTCCTTCGACAGTCCGACGGTCAGGGCGTCGACGCCGGCCTTGGTCGCCGCGTAGTGCACGTACTCCCCGGGGCTGCCCAGGGTCGCCGCCGCGGAAGAGACGTTCACGATGGCACCGCCGCCGTCCGCCGCCATGTCGCGGGCCGCCCGGCGGCAGCAGAGCAGGTACCCGAGCAGGTTCACCTCCACCACCCGCCGCAGGTCCTCCGTCCGGGCGTCGACGAGCCGGCCCAGCGGCCCGGTCACCCCGGCGTTGTTCACCAGCCCGGTGATCGGCCCCAGTTCGGCCCGGGCCACGTCGAACAGCCGCTCCACGTCCGCCTCCCGGGAGGTGTCGCCCCGTACCGTCAGGCACCGCGCGCCCGCCGCCCGCACCCGCTCCGCCACGGCCTCGGCGGACTTCTCGTCGCGCGCGTACCCCAGCACCAGGTCGTGGCCCTCGGTGGCGAGGCGGACACAGGTCGCCGCGCCGATCCCCCGGCTGCCTCCGGTGACGATGGTGACGGGTCTGCGCTCCATGGTTCCTCCAAGTCGTGCGGGCACGCGCCCGTTGCCGGGCGCGGCGCAGGCTAACACCTCGATATCCGGTGGACCAGCGGAAATGGCGGCCCCGACAGTGGTCCGGCAACCGATCCGACCCCCGCCCCGAGGAGCCGCCGCCATGTCCACCCTGCGCGTCACCGTCGAGGAACTCACCGTCCACGCACACCCGAACGCGGACGCCCTGGAGCTGGCCCAGGTGGGCCTCTACCGGGCCGTCGTCGCCAAGGGCGCCTACCGGACCGGGGACTTGGCCCTCTACATCCCCGAGCAGGCCGTCCTGCCCGCCGCCCTCATCGAGGAGCTCGGCCTCACCGGCCGGCTGGCCGGAAGCTCCGGCGACCGGGTCCGTGCGGTCCGGCTGCGCGGCGAGCTGTCCCAGGGGCTGGTGTGCCGGCCGCGCGCGCTCGACGGGACGGACCTGGAGCTGGCCGCCAAGGAGGGCACCGACTTCGCCGGGGCCCTGGGCATCGTCAAGTGGTCCCCACCGGTCCCGACGACGATGAGCGGCGAGGTCGAGGCCGCGCCCGGACTGCTGCCCTGGGTGGACATCGAGAACCTCCAGCGCTACCCGCGGATCTTCGAGCCGGGGGAGCCCGTCGTCCTGACCGAGAAGCTCCACGGCACGGCCTGCCTGGTCACCTACCTGGCCGAGGAGGACGGCCGGGTCCTCGTCTCCTCCAAGGGCTTCGGCGCGCGCGGCCTGGTGCTCAAGGAGGACGAGCGCAACCTCTACTGGCGGGCGGTGCGCGGCCACGGCGTCGAACGGGTCGCGGCCCGGCTGGCCGAGCGGCTCGGCGCCACCCGGGTCGGCGTCTTCGGCGAGGTCTACGGCGCCGGCGTGCAGGACCTGCCGTACGGGGCGCAGGCCAGGGCCGCCGACGCCCCGCCCGGGTTCGCCGTCTTCGACGTCTGCGCCGAGGTCGACGGCCAGGTGCGCTGGCTGGACCCGGCGCGGGTGCTGGAGGAGGGTGAACTCCCCCTGGTGCCACGGCTCTACGAGGGCCCGTACGCCCTGGAGACCGTGCTGGAGCTGGCCAGTGGCCGGGAGACCGTCTCCGGGCGGGGCCTGCACCTGCGCGAGGGCGTGGTCATCCGGCCGGCCGTCGAGCGGTACAGCCCGGTCACCGGCGGGCGCGCCATCGCCAAGGCGGTCAGCCCGGCCTACCTGACGCGCAAGGGCGGCACCGAGTACGAGTGAGCGGGCGGCGGCTTCCCGGCGCCGCCCGTGTTGTACCGGGGGCCGCCGGGCGGTTCGTGGTGGGATGGGGAAGGGGTGGTTCCGTTCCGCCGGTTCCGCCGGTTCACCGAGAGGGCACACCCATGTCACAGGAACCCCAGGACGGCCGGCCCACCATGCGGGCGATGGCGTACGACACGTACGGCGGGCCGGAGGTACTGGCCGAGACCAGGCTCCCGGTCCCCAAGGTCGCCCCGGGCGAGGTCCTCGTCCGCGTGCGGTGCGCGGCGGTCAACCCCGTCGACTGGAAGATCATGGCGGGCGGGCTCGACGGTCTGATGGACACCGTGTACCCGGTGGTCCCCGGCTGGGACGTGGCCGGGACCGTCGAACGGGTCGGCATCGACGTCCCCGAGTTCGCCGAGGGCGACGAGGTCATCGCGTACGCCCGCAAGGATTACGTGCACGGCGGCACCTTCGCCGAGTTCGTCTCCGTCCCCGTACGGGCCCTCGCGCGCAAGCCCGCCTCGCTCGACTGGCGGCAGGCGGCCGGCCTGCCGCTGGCCGGGCTCACCGCCTACCAGCTGCTGACCCGCCTCGGCACCGGCAGCGGCGACAGCGTCCTCGTCCACGGCGCGGCGGGCGGGGTCGGCTCGCTCGGCGTGCAGATCGCCCGCGCCCTCGGCGCCCGCGTGATCGGCACCGCCTCGCCCCGCAACCACGACCGGCTGCGGGAGCTGGGCTGCGAACCCGTCGCCTACGGGGACGGGCTCACCGAGCGGGTCCGGGCCCTGGCCCCGGAGGGCGTGAGCGTGGTCGCCGACTTCGTCGGCGGGGTCCTGGACGTCACCACGGCCGTGCTCGCCGACGGCGGCCGGCACGCCTCCATCGCCGACCACACGGTGCTGGGGGCGGGCGGCCAGTGGATGTGGGTCCGCCCGGTGGGCGAGGACCTCGCGGCGCTGGGCCGGCTCGCCGACGAGGGCCGGCTGACGGTCACCGTCGCCGAGGCCTTCCCGCTCGCGCGGCTCGCCGAGGCCTTCGCCCTCAGCCAGGAGGGCCACACGGCCGGAAAGATCGTCATCGACCTCTGACCGGCCCACCCCGTCCGCACGGCGCGGCCCCCCCGGCCGGGACGGCCGGGGCGCGCAGGGGGGGGGGCCGATCCCGAACGGCGTGCCCGCCGCCCGGGCTTCTCCCGGATCCTGCTCCCCGGCTGCCGCCGGAAGGTACCCCGGGCCCGCGCCGTCCGGCACCGCACCTGGCCGCCGTGGGCGCGGACCTCGGGCGCGTCCTGCCGGACGAGGACACCGCCCCCCGGCCGCATCCGGGCGCGTGTGCGGTCGCCGGCTCACGGTAGGTCCGGGACCTCGCCGCCGTCCGCGTGGGACACCGTCACCCCCGGCAGGGCCGCCGCCCAGGGGGCCGTGAGGACGGCCAGGGCGGCGGCGTCCGGTGGGGCGGAGCCCAGGCCGACGGCGTAGCGGGCCAGGGCCGGGGAGCGTTCGAAGGGGCGCGGCCAGGCGTGGACCTCGGGGAGCCCGGCCTCCTCCAGGGCGGCGAGCAGGGCCCGCATCCGGCCCCGGGCGCGGCCCAGCCGCTCCTCGAACTCCCGCGCCGTGTCCGCCCGTACGGTCACCACCGCCCAGGCGGCGTGCCGCCGGTGCGGCGGGGTCGTCGGCAGCGGCCCCGCCGGATCCGCCTCCAGCCGTTCCCAGGCCTCGTACAGCTCCCGGACCAGCAGGTCCCGCAGGCCCGACCCCACCTGGGCCGTGCAGCTGCGGACCGGCGCCGAGGGGGTCAGTACCGTGACCGGGTCCGGGCCCGCGGCGGTGACGGCCGCCGGGTCCAGGGACACCGGACGGCTCCAGTCCCAGGCGGCCCAGGTCCCGAAGAACTCCCGCCGCAACGCCGCGGGCGACCGGTCCGCGGCTTCCCGTACCGTCCGCGCCGCCAGCACCGTCCAGGCCAGCCCGGGCAGGCCGCCGAAGGGCGCCGAGTCCAGTCCCCGGGCCCGCGCCCAGGCCTTGACCTCCCGCGCCAGCCCGGCGAAGGCGGTGTGCTCCGCCCCCACGGCCGCCCGTACGGCCTCGGCGTCGCCGAGCGCGCTCAGCGCCACCGCGGCCGCCTCCCCGAGCTCCGCGCGCCGTTCCACGGCCCGGGCCGGATCCAGCCCGCCGGACCCGACCACGACCAGGTCCACGTCCAGCCCCGACACACGCAGCCGCAGCCCCGGCACCCGCGCGCCCGTCACCTCCCGCACCCGCTCGGCCTGCGGCAGCGCGGCCGCCATCCGGGCCCGTACCGCCCCGGCGTCGGCCGCGCCCGGCAGCACCGCCACCAGGTCCAGGTCGGCCCCCGGCAGCGCGCAGCCCATCGCCCGGGACCCGGCCACCCGCACCACCGCCCCGGGCAGCGCCGCCACGATCCGCGCGGCGATCCGCCCGCCGGCCCCGTCGTCCGTACCCCCGGTCCCCGCCCGCGCCGCCGACCCGGGTTCCTGCGTCCCCGGGGCGTCGAGTCCGGCCCCCGGGCCGGTGGACGCCGCAGACGAGAGGGGAGTTCGCTGTGCTTGGGGGGCGG
>NZ_JBHVUQ010000328.1:0-5069 GCF_042884105.1 Streptomyces sp. NPDC058157 | reverse complement strand
TCCGTGGCGGGACGTTCTGTCATGGGTCGCCGCAGGCGATCGCGAAGCGACGCGACGAAGGAGCGCCCTTGACAGGCCGGCCCGACGCGGAAGGACGATGAGACTGACGGGAAAGCCCCAACCCCTCCCTGAGACCGCCCTACTTGGGTCCCGCCCACCCCCGGGCCCCGGTCGCCGTCTCCCCGTCCGCCCGATCGGGTTCCGTCACCCCGGTTCCGTCCCGCCAGTGCTGTCCGCCAGTGCCGTTCCGCCGGGGGGTGATGGCCCCCCTACACCCGTATCAATTCCACCCCCGCCCCCTCGAACGCCGCCGCCAGGGAAGGGGTGAGGGCCGTGTCCGTGACCAGGGTGTGGACCGTTGTGGTCGGGCAGATGCGGGCGAAGGCGCGGACGCCCAGTTTCGTGGAGTCCGCCGCGACCACCACGCGCCGGGCGCGGGTGCACAGGAGGCTGTTGACGGCCGCCTCGTCCTCGTGGCGGGTCGCCGCGCCGTCCGCCGGGTCGAAGGCGTCCACGCCCACCACCGCCGTGTCCACGGTGAGCTGACCGAGCGTCTGCTGGGCCAGCGGGCCGGTGAGTTCGTACGACTGGGGACGGGCCACCCCGCCCGTCAGCACGATCTTGAACTGGGGGCGGATCACCAGCTCGCCCGCGATGTTCAGGGCGTTGGTGACCACGGTGAGCGCGGGGGAGCCGCCGGCCAGGTCCGGGCGGGCCGCCAGGGCGCGGGCCACCTCCGTCGTGGTGGTGCCGCCCGTCAGGCCGACCACCTCGCCGGGCGCGATCAGCGCCGCGACGGCCTCGCTGATCCGCCGCTTCTCGGCGGCCCGCCGTGACGTCCGGTAGCGCAGGGGGAGTTCGTACGACACCCCGTGCGGCACCGCCCCGCCACGGGTGCGCACCAGCAGCTGCTGTTCGGCCAGCTGGTCGAGGTCGCGGCGGATGGTGGCGGCGGAGACGCCGAGCGTCTCGGCGGCGGCCTCCACCTCGACCCCGTCCCGCTCCACCAGCAGGTCCAGCAGTCTCTGCCAGCGTTCCGTGCGGGTCATGGCGCCCCTCCCGTGTCGTCCCCCGTGTCGGCCGCCGGGCCGTCCCGGTGCCGTGCCGGGTTCCCTTCCCCGGCCGTGCCGTCGACATTAGCCGAGGCGAACACCTCGTCGATGCTTGAAGTTGCGTGAAACGGGCCGCTACCTTGCAGGAACACGCACCGGAACACGCGCCGGAACGCGCAGCACCACGCAGTAACAGCACGCAGGAACCGCCAGGATGACGCATCCAACGCGCAGGGAGCCCGCATGAGTCACGTCGCGTACGAGTTGGCCACGCAGCCCGAGAGCTGGGAACGGGCCGCCGAACTGGCCCCGGCCCACCGGGCGGTGCTGCCGGGGCCGGGGGAGCGCACCGCGATCGTGGGGTGCGGGACCTCGTACTACATGGCCCAGGCCGCCGCCGCCCTGCGCGAGGAGGCCGGGCAGGGGGAGACCGACGCCTTCCCGGCCTCGGAGTTCCCCCGCCACCGCCGCTACGACCGGGTGGTGGCCCTGACCCGGTCGGGGACCACCACCGAGGTGCTGGACCTGCTGTCCGGGCTGCGGGAGGCGGGGATCCCGGCCACCGCGGTCGTCGGTGACCCGGACACCCCGGTGGCCGGCCTCGCCGACGCGCTGGTCGTGCTGGACTTCGCCGACGAGCGGTCCGTCGTCCAGACCCGCTTCGCCACCACCGCCCTCACCCTCCTGCGGGCCCACGTCGGCGCGCACACCCCGGACGTGGTCGCCGACGGCCGCGCCGCGCTGGCCGCGCCCCTGCCCCCCGGGCTGGAGGCACGGGGGCAGTTCACCTTCCTCGGACGGGGCTGGAGCGTGGGACTGGCCCACGAGGCGGCCCTGAAGATGCGCGAGGCCTCCCTGTCGTGGGCCGAGGCCTACCCGGCGATGGAGTACCGGCACGGCCCGGTCAGCGTCACCGGCCCCGGCTCGGTCACCTGGTCGCTGGGCGGCACCCCCGAAGGGATCGCCCAGCAGGTCCTGAGCACGGGCGCGGAGTGGGTGGACGGCACTTTGGACCCGCTCGCCGAACTGGTCCGGGTGCACCGCCTGGCCGTGGCGGTCGCCGCCGTGCGGCAGCTGGACCCGGACGCGCCCCGCAACCTCACCCGCTCGGTGATCCTCACCAGCGGCGAGGGGGCGGTCCGATGAGCCTCGTCCCCGCAGGGACCCTCGTCGCGGAGGCGGCCGCCGCCGGACGGGCCGTCGCCGCGTTCAACGTCATCACCCTGGAACACGCCGAGGCCGTGGTCGAGGGGGCCGAGCGGGCCGGGCTGCCCGTGATCCTCCAACTCAGCGAGAACGCCGTGAAGTTCCGCGGCGGGGCCCTGCTGCCCATCAGCCGGGCCGCCGCCGCGTGCGCCGAGGCCGCGGGGGTGCCGGTCGGGCTGCACCTGGACCACGTCAAGAGCCCCGACCTGCTGCGGCAGGCCGCCGACGCCGGTTACGGCTCGGTGATGTACGACGCCGCGCACCTGCCCTACGCCGAGAACCTGGAGGCCACCCGGTCCGCCGCCGACTGGGCGCACGTGAACGGGCTGTGGATCGAGGCGGAGCTGGGCGAGGTCGGCGGGAAGAACGGCGCCGCCCCGCTGGACCCGCACGCCCCGGGCGCCCGGACCGACCCGGACGAGGCGCGGCGGTTCGTCGCCGACTCCGGGGTGGACGCCCTGGCCGTGGCCGTCGGCAGCACCCACGCCATGACCAGCAGGACCGCCGCCCTCGACCACGCCCTGCTGGCGCGCCTCGCCAAGACGGTGGACGTTCCCCTGGTGCTGCACGGCTCCTCCGGTCTGCCGGACGGGGAGCTCGCCGCTGCGGTGGCCGGCGGCATCCGCAAGGTCAACATCGGCACCGCGCTCAACGTGGCCATGACGGAGGCCATCCGCACCCATCTGACCGGGGCCGACCCCCGCCCCTACCTCACCGCCGCGCGTGCGGCGATGGCGGCGACGGCCGAGGCCATGATCGCCGCCCTGAACTGACGCCCTGCCGCCACTCCCCCCATCACCACACCCCCCGTCACCACACCCCCGTCACCGCATCCCTTCCGACGCCCGGCCCCGGCCGGGCGTCTTTGTGCGTGGGCGGTCCGCGAGCTACTTGCGAGTACCGCATTTGCCAGGTCAAGTGGCCATTCACGTCTTACATGCGGCCTTATCTGACTGCTACATTCCGCAGGTGCCATCCGCGTGCCAAGGGTGCGGGACAGTCCACGACCTGGTTTGTCCCGCACCCCGCGCACGGCACCCGCTCCCGCGAGGCCCCGTCCGTCCGCTGATCCAGCGCACCACGCACAGCCCCACCGCGGCACCGGCCCCACGCCCCGAGGCGTCCGGCCGGCACCCCCGACCCGAGCGAGCCCCCGCACCCCGCCGCACCGGACGTCAGCGTCGACGACTCCGGCGGCGCCCGTGCGCGCCTTCGCCCGCCCGAACGCTCCACCTCCGAAAGGGAGACGTCCTGATGGACAAGTTCCTGCGCCGGCGCCCGCTGGCCGGGAGGGCGCTGATCCTCGGCGCCCTGCTGGCCCTGGCCATACCGGGCACCGCCTACGCCAATACCGTGGGCGTGACCGTGAAGACCCCCGGCGCCACCTCCGGGCCCGGCTCCGCCTTCGCCGAGATCTCCACCAACGCCCACTGTTCGAGCGGCCTGATCTCCGGCGGCGGCATCAACCAGGCCATCGGCACCGGCTCCTCGTCCAACGGCAACAAGATCAACGGCAGCTCGCCCAGCCCCGACGGCAGCACCGAGTACACCGGCTCCACCGGCGTCGTCGGTACCGACGTCGCCTACTGGCTCGGCATCGGCGGCAGCGGGGGAGCGGTCAACGCCTCCTTCTCCAGCACCCCGTACGCCATGTGCTTCACCAGCAACCTCATCAACCACACCCAGGTGGTGATGAACAAGGTCGCGGGCCCCGTCACCAGTTCTACGGTGGGCCTGGTCACCGCGACCTGCCCCTCGGGCACCCGCCTGCTCGGCGGGGGAGCCCGGATCACCCCGGCCGTCGTCGGCAGCCTCAAGCCGATCGCCAGCTTCCCCACGTTCAACGACTCGGCCCACGGCTACGGCCAGAAGGCCGCGGCCGACGGGGAGACCAACCCCGACTCCTGGAGCGCCGTCGGCTGGAACGGCGGTGGCGGTGACAGCGGCAACACCACGTACGCGTACGCCATCTGCAGCGGCAACAACATCAACATCAGCGGCACCACCGTCAAGGTCCGCTTCTCCGAGGTCAGCGGCCCCACCGCCGGCACCGCCGGCGCGACCGTCACCGTCGGCTGCGGCCAGAACGACGGAAAGCTGGTCAGCGGCGGCGCCGCCATCAGCGGGGGCTCCGTCACGACCACCAACTTCACCGGCCCGGGCTCCCCGGGCGACCACCTCAACGGCAGCTACCCCAGCGACTCCGGCGGCAGCCCGGTCTCCGACGGCACCACCAGCGCCGCCTACTGGTCCGCCTACACCCACACCGGGGCCCCCAGCTCCCCGAACACCTACTCCGACGCCTGGGCGCTGTGCGCCGACGACGGCGTCTGACCGACGGATCCACCCGCCGCACGGTCGCCGCGGCCGGCGCCACACCCGTGGACCCGGCCGCGGCCCCGCACGTCCCTCCCCCCGAGCACCGTCGTTTGGAACCCCCTTGAGCATGTACCGATCGAAGATCCTGAAGGCGGCCGGCGCCGCGGGCCTCGTGGCCGCCGCCCTGGCCCCCCTCCCCGCGACGGCCGACACGGCACCACCCGCCACCCCTTGCGGCACGGGCGGCACCTTCACCGCCGCGACCCCCTCCTGCGCCTACGGCGACGTCGGCACGGACACCTTCACCGTCCCGGCCGGGGTGAGCGAGGTGACGGTCGACCTCTTCGGCGCCGAGGGCGGCAGCGCGGCCGGCTACGTCCTGCCCGCACCCCCGAACGCGGGCGCGCCCGGCGGCCTGGGCGGCGAGACCCGCGCCACGCTGGCCGTGACCCCGGGCCTGACTCTGCAGATGACCGTCGTCGGGCTCGGAAG
>NZ_JBHVUQ010000327.1:315-5100 GCF_042884105.1 Streptomyces sp. NPDC058157 | reverse complement strand
ACATCCCCTTCGACGCCCGCGTCGGCTCCCTCTCCGGCGGCAGCCGCACCCGGGTGGCCCTCGCCCTCGTCCTCGGCAAGCGCGCCGACCTGCTGCTCCTCGACGAGCCGCTCGCCGACCTCGACCCGCTGGCCCGCCACGAGGTGACGGGCCTGCTGATGGCGGAGGCGGCCGAGCGCGGCACCGGCATCGTGATGTCCTCGCACGTGCTCGCCGAACTGGAGGACTCCTGCGACCACGTGCTGCTCCTCGACCGCGGAACGGTCCGCCTGGCCGGCGACGTCCACGAACTGCGCGAGGCGCACACCTGGCTCACCGGCCGCGCCGACCCCGTGGAACGCGACGGCCTGCCCCGTGACCTCGACCGGAGCACCGTGGTGCACGCCGCGGTCGGCGGCCGCCAGGTCACCGCCCTCGTCCGCACCGGGCCCGCCGACCCGCACGCCTCCGCCGAACCCGCAGGACCCGCCGAACCCGACGGCGTCACCCCGCCCCCGGGCGCCGACGGCCGCTGGATCGCCGAAACCCCCTCCTTGGAAACCCTGTTGCTCGCACACCTGCGCTCCCGCTCCCCCGAACCCGCCCCCGAGGCCCCCGCGAAGGAGGCCGCCGCGTGAAGGGCGTGCTCTGGCTGGCCTGGCGCCAGCAGCGGCTGACGATCCTGACCGGGGCCGCCCTGCTGGCGGCGTGCGCGGCCTGGGTGACGTACCGCCGTTCCGAGATGATGCGGCTGATCGACCAGTACGACTGGACCCCCTGCCCCGGCTGGAACGGCGGCTGCGAGAGCCTGGCCACCTTCGAGATCCTGGAGGGGAACACCGCCGCCATCCGCGTCCTCGGCACCGTCGGCCTCCTCCTCCCCGCCGTCATCGGCGTCTTCTGGGGAGCGCCGCTGATCGGCCGCGAACTGGAGACCGGCACCTTCAAACTGGCCCTGACCCAGGGCGTCGGCCCGCGCCGCTGGTTCGCGGCCCGCTTCGGCCTCGCCGCGCTCTGCGCCGTCCTCGCCTCGCTGGTGGTCGCCGCCCTGGTCGCCTGGTGGTGGCTGCCCATCGCCAACACCCTCGACGGCCTGTACTGGCACGACGCCCCCGTCTACAACGCCACCGGCCCCGCCCCCGTGGCCTGCGCGCTGTTCGGCCTCGCCGCCGGGACACTGGCCGGGCTGCTGGTGCCCCGGGTGCTCCCCGCCATGGGCGCGGCCCTCGCCGCGATCGGCACGGCCATGGTGGTCGCGACGTACTTCCGCCGCAGCTGGTTCGACCCGGAGACCCGGATCACCCCCGGCATGACCCCCAAGCGGCCGGTCGGCAGCGCCTGGTCCACGGGTAAGTTCGGCTACCTCACGCCCGACGGCAGCGAGCACTCCATCGACACCGTCTGCCAGACCTCCGGCGAGGAACTCCGCCGGTGCATGGCGGAACACGGGTTCGTCGCCCGCTACCACAAGGTCTTCCCCAGCGGTGACTTCTGGGCCTTCCAGTGGATCGACGCCGCCCTCTACCTCGGAGCGGCCGCCGTGCTCGTGGCCCTGACCCTGCTCGTCCTGCGCCGCCGCACCGCCTGACCCGACCGCACCGCCTGACCCGACCGCACCGCCCGACCCGACCGCACCCCGACCACCGTACGCACACGCACCCCAGGGGACCCCTCATGGCCACCAGGAAGAACCTCACCGCCGACCGCGCCAGCGTCGGCCACAAGGTCCGCTACGCACTCAGCAACCCGACCCGCATCGCCCCGTACGTACGCCGCGCCGCGCGCGACGGCTGGCTGCGCTTCAAGCACCCCGACCACGTGGACTACTACCGCGCGGTCATGGCCTCCGACACCGGCCGCAACCCGGAGGCCGCCGTCGGCAGCCAGACCCACGACCGGTGGCTGGCCCTCGGCAAGATGCAGTTCGACTACCTCACGGACCACGGCCTCGCCCCGGGCCACCGCATGCTCGACATCGGCTGCGGCAACCTCCGCGCGGGCTGGAGGTTCATCGACCACCTCGACGCGGGCCACTACTACGGCATCGACATCTCCCCCGACATCCTCATAGCCGCCAAGCGGACCCTGGCCGGCAGGGGACTCCAGGACAAGGTCCCCTACCTCACGATCACCCAGGACCTCACCCTGGACTTCCTGCCCGACCGCCACTTCGACGTGGTCCACGCGCACAGCGTGTTCTCCCACTCGCCGATCGGGATCATCGACGAGTGCCTGGCCCACGTGGAGCGGGTGCTGGCGCCCGGCGGCTGGTTCGACTTCACCTTCGACCGCACCGAGGGCGCCGAACACCAGGTGCTGCGCGAGGACTTCTACTACCGCACCGAAACCCTCGTCGGCCTCGCGGCCCGGCACGGGCTCAAGGCCCGGTTCATGGACGACTGGGAGACCCTCGGCCACGGCCAGTCCAAGATCCGCGTCACGGCCGGCTGACCCGGCCGCCGCTGCCCTGTCCGGGACCGGAGCAAACGCCGATTCCCGGACAGGCCCGGCCCACCGCGCCCGTTGCTCGAAACTGCGCGTTCGCGCACCACTTCGAGCAAGTTCCTTCACCAACTCCGCCGGGGTCGCTATCTTTCCGGGTGCATGCCAAAGCGGTAGTCCGCCATCCGGACCGCACGAGGAGCTGCCCCATGAGTCAGACCCCTCCGTCGAGCACGACGAGACCGACCACGAGGCACGGCCACCCCCCGCACCCCCGCCCCCGTACCCGCAGCCGGCTCGCGGCCCTGCTCGCCGGGGCCCTGGCCGTCGCGGGCCTCGCGGCCGCCGGCCCGGCCACCGCCCGCGCGGCGGCCGCCCCCGCCGCCCCGTCCTCCACCGCCGGCTCGGTCACCGCCCTGTCCCAGTCGGGCGGCACCTTCACCGTGAGCACCACCAGCGGCGCCAAGGCCCGGGTGTCCGTCGCCCGCGCCGACATCTTCCGGCTCTGGCTGTCCCCGGACGGCTCCTTCACCGACGACCCGGCCGGCTCCGACCTCGCCCCCACCACCGACTTCGGCCCGGTGGCGGCGGGTTACACCGACGCGGGCACCTACTACCGGATCACCACCGGCTCCGTGTCCATCCACGTCAACAAGTCGCCCCTGCTGTTCTCCGTCTACCGCGCCGACGACTCCACCCCCGTCTGGCAGGAGACCCAGCCCACCAAGTGGGGCGGCGGCAAGACCGTCCAGACCCTGGCCCGCGGCGCCGACGAGCAGTTCTACGGCACCGGCCTGCGCCTGGGCGAATGGGCGCTGCGCGACAAGACCGTCCCCGTGGCCGTCGACAACAACTGGCGCGAGAACGACAACGCCAGCCCCGCCCCCTTCTACATGTCCACCAACGACTACGGCGTCATGCGCAACACCTGGGCCCCCGGCTCGTACGCCTTCAACTCGCCCACCACCCTCACCCACGACGAGAACCGCTTCGACGCCTGGTACTTCACCGGTGACTCCCTCAAATCCGTCCTCGACGCCTACACCGACGTCAGCGGAAAACCCTTCATGGCGCCGATGTGGGGCTTCGAACTCGGCAACGCCGACTGCTTCAACGCCTCCAACCCCGCCTACCAGGGCGACCACAACAGGCTCCGCCACCAGACGACCCCCGACGTCGTCGGCTACGCCGCCGACGCCCGCGCCGCCGACATGCCCTCGGGCTGGTTCCTGCCCAACGACGGCTACGGCTGCGGCTACACCGCACCCCTGAAGTCCACGGTCGACGCCCTGAAGGCCAAGGGCTTCCAGACCGGCCTGTGGACCTCCACCGGACTCGGCTCCATCGCCGACGAGGTGGGCACGGCCGGCACCCGCGGGGTCAAGACCGACGTCGCCTGGATCGGCGGCGGCTACAAGACCGCCTTCCAGGGCGTCCAGCAGGCCGTCGACGGCATCGAGAAGAACTCCGACGCCCGCCGCTACGTCTGGACCGTCGACGGCTGGGCCGGCACCCAGCGCAACGCCGTCGTCTGGACCGGGGACACGTACGGCACCTGGGACGACATGCGCTGGCACGTCCCCGCCATCGCCGGAGCAGGACTGTCCGGCATCAACTACGCCTCCGGCGACGTCGACGGCATCTTCGGCGGCAGCCCCAAGACGTACGTCCGCGACCTCCAGTGGAAGGCCTTCACCCCCGCCTTCATGACCATGTCCGGCTGGGGCGCGACCAACCCCTCGGCCGGCTACCAGGACAAGCAGCCCTGGCGCTTCTCCGAGCCCTACCTCTCCGTCAACCGCAAGTACCTCCAGCTCAAGATGCGGCTGATGCCCTACCTGTACACGATGAGCCGCGTCGCCCACGACACCGGCGTCCCCAGCACCCGCGCCATGGTCCTGGAATACCCCGACGACCCGGTGGCCCGCGGCAACCTCACCAGCGGCCAGTTCATGGCCGGCGACTCCTTCCTCGTCGCCCCCGTCGTCTCCGACACCTCCGTCCGCGACGGCATCTACCTGCCCGCCGGAACGTGGACGGACTACTGGACGGGCAGGACGTACGCCGGCCCCGGCTGGCTCAACGGCTACCAGGCACCCCTCGACACCCTCCCCCTCTTCGTCAAGGGCGGGGCCGTCGTCCCGATGTGGCCGCAGATGAACTACGGCGGCGAGAAGCCCGTCTCCACCCTCACCTACGACATCCACCCCCGCGGCACGAGCTCCTTCGACCTCTACGAGGACGACGGCCGCACCCGCGCCTACGCCTCCGGCGCCTACGCCCGCCAGCGCGTCGACGTCACCGCCCCGGCGAGCGGCTCCGGCACGGTCACCGTCGCCGTCGGCGCCCCCACCGGCAGCTACA
>NZ_JBHVUQ010000327.1:0-305 GCF_042884105.1 Streptomyces sp. NPDC058157 | reverse complement strand
GCCTCCCGCGGCTACGAGTTCACCCTCCACGTGGCCTCCGCGCCCACCGCCCTCACCCTGGACGGCGCCCCCCTGACCCGCCTGGCGAGCAAGGCCGCCTACGACTCGGCCACCACCGGCTGGTACTTCGACCCGGCCGACCGCGGCGGCGTCCTGTGGACCAAGACCGGCCAGAAGACGACCGCCTTCACGCTCAAGGCCACCGGCACCACGCTCCCCACCGCCGACCCGATCCCGGTCACCTCGTCCCCCATCTCCCAGTCCGCCTGGCGCCTCGTCTCCGCCGACAGCCAGGAGACGGCCGC
>NZ_JBHVUQ010000326.1:0-5351 GCF_042884105.1 Streptomyces sp. NPDC058157 | reverse complement strand
ATCCAGGCCCGCCGGCGTTTGAGGCGCGGGGGTCTGGGGGCGGGGCCCCCAGGAAACGGAGAAAGGGCGGGGCGGGGAGACGGCTCCGCGCAGCGGGACCGGCGCAGCCCCCGGCGGGGACCGGCTCCGGGCAGCGGCGCCCGCAGGAGGCGGCTACGCGCCCGCGAAGTGTTCGCGGACCAGGGACTCGACCACCGGGAGGTCCCGCGCGATCAGCGCCTCCAGCAGCGCCGCATGCTCCGCCGCATCGGCCACCAGCGCGGCCCGCCGCACCCGCGGAGCCCCCGGCAGGGGCCACTGCGCACGACGGTGGAGTTCCTCCGCGACCTGCACCAGCTGGCCGTTGTCCGCCAGCGAGAGCACCGCCCGGTGGAAGGCGCGGTCCGCCTCCCCGTACGCCGGGAGGTCCCCCGCGGCGGCCGCCTCGGCCGTGGCGTGGGCCGCCGGGCGCAGGCCCTCCCAGGTGGCCGCCGGCACCGAGCGGGCCAGCCGGAGCATCACCGGGACCTCCAGCAGGGCCCGCACCTCGGCCAGCTCCGCCAGGCTCCGGGCGGTCCGGGTCAGCACCCGGAAGCCCCGGTTGGGCAGGCATTCCACCGCCCCCTCCAGCGCCAGCTGCTGCATCGCCTCGCGGACCGGGGTCGCGGAGACCCCGAAGCGTTCGCCGAGCGCGGGGCCCGAGTAGATCTCCCCCGGCACCAGCTCCCCGTCGACCAGGGCCGCGCGCAGGGCGTCGAGGACCTGCCCGCGCACGGAATGGCGCAGCACCTTCGGTACCTGCGCCGGTATCACCGGTCCCGACACCGACACCAGGGCATGGGCCGCTTCGCGCACTCGGTCCTCCTCCGGGTCTCGACCGGTTCCGAGGATAGGCGACGGGCGCGGTGCGGACGGATGAACGGAGATCAGATAAGGTAAGGCTAACCTTGCTCACTCCGTGTGATTCGGTGGTCCGCGATGCCTCCCGTCCTGCCCGCACCCGCCCCGCCCGCACCCGCCACCCCCCTCCGCTCCCCGGTGGCGCACGCCTACGCGCGCCTGACGGCCGCTTATCCGGGACTGCGGATCCACGAGCACGCCGCCCGCGACCCCCTCCCCGGCGGTGCGGGCTGGGTCGGCGCGCACGAGCTCGCGGCGGGCGGCGCGGCGCTCGACTCCCACCTCGCCTGGGACGCGGCCCAGGTGGCACGGGACCACGGGCGCCCTGCACGGCCCGACGTGGCGGCCGGCTTCGGGCTGCACCGGTACGCCTGGCCGGCCTGCCTGCTGATCACCGTCCCGTGGTTCCTGGAACGCCGGGTGCCCCGGCTCCCCGTGGACCGGGTGGCCTTCCACCGGACCGAGGGGCGGATGGCCGTACACGTCGAGGAGTTCGCCTGCCTGCCCGGCGACCCCGCGGCCGCCCTCCCCGGCGCGCGGACCGTGGCGGACGAGGAGGAGCTGCGCGAGGAGGTGCGGGCGGCGGTGGCCGAGCACCTCGGACCACTGCTGGAGGGGTTCGGTCCGCGGATGCGGCGCGGGCCGCGCGCCCTGTGGGCCACGGCCACCGACGAGGCGACCGAGGGCCTCTGGTACCTGGGGAGCCTGCTCGGCGAGGAGCGGCGGGCGGTGCGCGAGCTGGAGCTGCTGCTGCCGGGCGCGCTCGCCCCGTTCCCGGGCGGCGCGCGGTTCCGTACGCTCGCCGGCCCCGGCGGGAGGGAGCTCACCACCCGGGACCGGGCCGGCTGCTGCTTCTTCTACACGGTCCGCCCCGAGGACACCTGTACGACCTGCCCCCGCACCCGCGACACCGAAAGGGTCGCCCGGCTCACGGCCGCCGCGGGCTGAACCCACCCCGCAGGATGAAGCGGATTCGAACTCAACTCCGTTCATGCGCGCAAGAGTTCGAGATACAACACCCTATCCGACGGGACCCGCCCCCCGTTGGCGTCCACTTGACCCGAAACCCACGTGCACCACGGACCGGCTGGGCCACTATGACGCCCGGAACGCCGCATACGCGAGGCAAGGGACAACCGCATGAGACTGACCGACATATCGCTGGACTGGCTGCTGCCCGGCAGCCTGCTGATCCTGGGCGTGCTTGCGGCAGTGGCGGTGCTGGCCCGGGGCAAGCGTGAGGGCGAGAAGGCCGCGGCCGACGACAGCTGGGAACGCAGCGAGGAGCGGCGGCGGCGCAAGGAGGCCGTCTACGGCACCGCCTCGTACGTCCTGCTCTTCTGCTGCGCGGCGGTGGCCGCCGCGCTCTCCTTCCACGGACTCGTCGGCTTCGGCCGGCAGAACCTCAACCTCTCCGGCGGCTGGGAGTACCTGGTCCCGTTCGGTCTCGACGGCGCCGCCATGTTCTGCTCGGTGCTCGCCGTCCGCGAGGCCAGCCACGGCGACGCGGCCCTGGGCTCCCGGATGCTGGTGTGGCTGTTCGCCGGGGCGGCCGCGTGGTTCAACTGGGTGCACGCACCGCGGGGTTCGGGCCACGACGGCGCCCCGCAGTTCTTCGCCGGGATGTCGCTCTCGGCGGCGGTGCTGTTCGACCGGGCCCTCAAGCAGACCCGCCGGGCGGCCCTGCGCGAGCAGGGCCTGATCCCGCGCCCGCTGCCGCAGATCCGCATGGTCCGCTGGCTGCGGGCCCCCCGCGAGACCTTCGGCGCCTGGTCGCTGATGCTCCTGGAGGGCGTCCGCACCCTCGACGAGGCGGTCGACGAGGTGCGCGAGGACAAGAAGGAGCGCGAGCAGGACCGGCACCGCAGGCGCGAGCAGCACCGTCTGGACCGCGCCCGCATCAAGGCGCTGGGCCGGCAGAACAGGGCGTTCGGGCGGGCCCGGGCGCGTCAGGTCGACCTGCCGGGGCTGACCCCCGGGACGGGCTCCGCGCCGGTCGGCGCGGAGCCGGCCATATCGGAACCCGGACAACTGCCCCTGCTCCCCCAGCCACCACTGGGACGGGCCCCCGGAAGGCCCTCCCTGCAAGCCGTGAACGCGGCCGAGTCCGCTGACCCGGCCGGCCCCCGGACGGTGGACCTCACCGCCGAGGACGACACCCAGACCATCCCCCGGCTCGACTCACTGGAGCGCAAACTGAAGGACCTGGAGCAGCAGTTCGGCTGACCGGCACACCGGCCGGAACGCCGGGCCCACCGCGGCGGGGCGGCCTCCGGGCGGCCCCGCCGTCGCGTGCCGCGAGCCGCTACCCGGCGTCCTCCAGCTCGAACCAGACCACCTTGCCCGGCCCGAGCGCCAGCGGGTCCACGCCCCAGGTGTCGGCGAGCGCCTCGACCAGGACCAGCCCCCGTCCGTGCGTACCGTCGTCGGCGGACGGTACGTGCGGCCGGGGCCGGCGGGCGGCGCCGTCGCGGACCTCGACCCGTAAGCGGGCGTCCTTGACGCTCGCGGACACCTCGGCGCCCCCCTCCGTGTGGACGAGGGCGTTCGTGACGAGTTCGGTGATCAGCAGTTCGGCCACCTCGGCCGTGTCCGCCCGGCAGCGGTGGCGGAGCAGCTCCCGCAGGTCCCTGCGCACCTGGCCCACCGCCTTCAGGTCGGCCCGCGGTACGCTGCGCGTCATCTCCGTCTGGTCGTGCGACGGTTCGCGCGGCACCGGCCGCCCTCTGCGCCACGGCTTCCCGGTCTTCGCCCCCACGCGCACGGCGATGTACCTCCCCGTATTCCTGTGCCCGGCTGTCGAACTGGTCTACGGAATGCATGCCCCCGGGGCGGGTTCGCACTCCTTCGTCCCGGGGGGCCGGGCCGCCGGCGGCGACGGGATCCGGCCATGCGCGCCGCCCCGCCCGCCCCCGGGCCGACACGGCGCCGCTGTCCGATGGTGCGAATCCGGTCACCCTCCGGACACCGTCCCTCGGTGGAACCGACAGCCCTCCGGCCTCCCGTACCCCGTCCACCAGAGCGGGCACCCGTGGCGCGCGGCGGTCCGCGCCGCTCGGCCGGGCCCGGGCGGAGGCCGGAATGCGGCAGGTCCCCCGCGTGGCTTCCGGCCACCGACCGCCGAAGAGGGGCATTTTGACGGGCGGGCCGTACTGCACGAGGGGGAGGGAATCTCCCACCGGCATCGAGGAACCGTCCCTGTCCGGCGGTGGCCCCCCTTGACTGCGCGCTCACGCCTCCCAGACCGCGGCGGCCGTCCGGTCGTCGGCGTATCCCTTGACCCGGAGCTGGGTGTCCGCGAGGAAGGCCGCCAGCCCCGGCGGTTCCCCCTGGGACCAGCGGGCGGCGAGCTCGGCCGGGAGCAGCGCCTCCTCGCGCATGGGGTCCGCGAGCCCTCCGGAGCAGAGCAGCAGGGTGTCACCGGGGCGGGCCGCGGAGGCGCGGAACCGGAAGCCGGTGGCGCCGCCGGCGTCCTCCTCCAGGTCCTGCCAGCGGCCCGCGCGCAGCCGGAACATGCCGCCCGCTCCGGCGCCGAAGCAGATCCGGTGCGGGCACCCGGGGTCGAGCGGCAGCAGCAGTCCGCGCAGCCCCGCCGTGTAGGCCTCCTGGTCGAGCCCGAGTTCGGCGGCCCGGGCCCGCAGCCGTCCGCAGCCCCGGTCGGTGAGCCGCTGGAGCCCCGAGAGCAGGGCTTCGCGGCGGCCCGCCCGGATGTCCTCGGCCAGCCGCTCCCGGCTGCGTCCGACGGCCGCCGCGACGGAGTGCCCGAGTTCGGCGGCGGCCTCGCGGGCGCCCGGGGCGGCCCGGTCCCCGCCGGCCAGGACCACCAGGACGAGGGCGTCGTCGCCGCTGCCGAAGCGGGCGGTGAGCAGGAAGTCCCGGCGGGCCTCGCCCCGGTAGCGGGCGGAGTCCCCGCGCAGGGAGGCGGCGCGCAGGGTGTACGTGCCGTAGCGGGCCCCCTCCAGGACGGTGTCGGGGGTGAGGAAGTCCAGTGCGGCCGGGTCGGCGGCGGGCAGGGCGCCCGGCTCGGCGGCGTAGGTGGGGGGCCGGTCCCCGAGGTGGCTGACGGCGGGCCGCCCGGCGGGCTCCGCCCCGGCCCCGGGCCACGGCTCCCGCCCGGCCTCCACGGGCGCGGGCGGCACGGCCAGGTCCCCCTCCGCGTACCCGGTGGCCCCGGTCACCCGGGGGTCGCTCCCGAGCGGCTGCGGCCGGAGCGGCGGCGGGGGCCCCTCGGGCCGGGGCGGCGGGGCGGCCTTGTCCAGCCGCAGCGGCACGGCGGCCCCGCGATGCGGCTCGGGTGCGACCGGGGGCGCGGCAGGGGCGGCGGACCCGGCAGGCCCCGCGGGCCCGGCGGGCGCGGCAAGCCCCGCGGGCCCTGCGGGTGCGACAGGCCCGACAGGCCCAGCGGGCGCGGCAGGTCCTGCGGGTGCGACAGGCCCTGCGGGTGCGGCGGGTGCGGCGGGCACGGCAAGCCC
>NZ_JBHVUQ010000325.1:0-5424 GCF_042884105.1 Streptomyces sp. NPDC058157 | reverse complement strand
GCGGCCCACCGTGGCCGGCAGGCCGTCGAGCGCCCGGTCCGCGCGGTACATGAGGAGGGCCAGCAGGCACGCGGCCGCACCGTGGGCCGCGGTCATCGCCCACATGCTCCGGTGGGCGGCGCGCACGGCCTGCGGCACGCCGTCATGGCCGAGGGCGGCCCCGTGGCACGCGGACCGCCGATCGGACAGCGCCCGGTGCAGGACGAGCTGCGCCAGGCCGGTGGCCGCGACCACGTGCCACCAGGGCCGCGAGGTCCGGGCCACGGTCCACGACAGGGCGAACGCGAACGCCGTCCCGCCCGCCACCCGCGGCCAGGAGACCGCGTCCCCGGCGGCGAGGAGGTGGCCCACGACGGCCAACGCCGAGCTGAGCAGGGCGAAGACGGCAGCCCGGAGCCACCGTCCGCGCCACCGCTCGGGCTGCGGACACAGGCGCGTCCTGGTGCGGCATCCGGTCATGTCGGGGCCATCATCCACCGGACCGCGCGGCCGTCGGGCGGTGATCGTCACATGACGAGCGGCCTTCCAGGACTGCTCCAGCACGGGGCGCCCTACGATGGGCGGATGACCTCAAGCACACCCGGAGCACCTGCGCATTCCTTGCAGAGCGGGGCGGGCGGGGAGCGCCTGGTGGTCGCCGCCTCGATCCTGGCGCTGCTCGCCGACCGCACCCGCCTGGCGCTGCTCCAACGGCTCGGCGAGGGCGAGGCGGACGTCACCACGCTCACCGAGGTGTGCGGCGCCCCCCGGCCCTCGGTCAGCCAGCACCTGGCCAAACTGCGCCTGGCGGGACTGGTCGCCACCCGCAGGGACGGCCGCCGGGTCGTGTACTCGCTCGGCCACGGCCACCTGCGCCGCCTGGTCGGCGAAGCGCTCAGCGTGGCCGACCACCAGATCGGATCCCTCCCGCCCCACGACTGACCGGCCCGCCTCCGGACGAGCGGCACCCGGTGATCAACATGTGCACGATTGCGCACGTGTTGACTATGATGGGACCGCCCCCATCCCCCCGACCAGGGCGAGGCCATGCTGTCCGTGCTGCGGAACCGCACCTACCGGCGCCTGTTCACGGCGCAGGCCGTGGCCCTGACCGGCACCGGGCTCGCCACGGTCGCGCTGGGCCTGCTCGCGTACGACATCGCGGGCCAGGACGCCTCCGCGGTGCTCGGGACCGCGCTGGCGATCAAGATGGTCGCCTACGTGGCCATCGCGCCGCTGGCCGGCGCGGCGGCCGACCGGGTACCGCGCCGGGCCCTGATGGCGGGGACGGACCTGATCCGCGCCACGGTCGCCCTCGCCCTGCCGTTCGTCTCCCAGGTCTGGCAGGTCTACCTCCTGGTCTTCGCCCTGCAAGCGGCGTCGGCGGCCTTCACCCCGGCCTTCCAGGCCACCATCCCCGAGGTGCTGCCCGCCGAGCGCGACTACACGCGGGCCCTGTCGATGTCCCGGCTCGCCTACGACCTGGAGAGCCTGGGCAGCCCCGCGCTGGCCGCCGGCCTGCTGACCCTGGTCTCCTACGACTGGCTGTTCGCCGGAACCGCAGCCGGCTTCCTCGCCTCGGCCGTGCTGGTGCTCTCCGCCGTGCTGCCCGTGCCGGCGCCCGTGGACCGCGCCGACGGCGTCCCTGCGCGGGCCGCCTTCGGCCCCCGGCTGTTCTGGGCCACGCCGCGGCTGAGGGCGCTGCTCGCCCTGGACCTCGCGGTCGCCGCCTCCGGAGCGATCGTGTTCGTCGACACCGTCGTCCTGGTCCGCGACCACTTCCATCGCTCGGCCGGGGCGGTCTCCGTCGCCCTGGGCGCCTACGGGGCGGGTTCCGTGCTCGCGGCCCTGCTCCTGCCCCGCCTGCTGCGGCGGGCCGGTGACCGGGCCGTCATGCTGACCGGCGCCTTCGCCCTGCCGGCCGTGCTCGCCGGCGTCGCCGGCCTCGCGGCGGGCGCACCCGGCGGCGGGTCCTGGTGGGCGCTCCTCGGGGCGTGGGCCGCGATCGGCGCCGCCTGCTCGGCCGTCCTCACCCCCGGCGGCCGGGTGCTCCGCCGTTCCGCCTCGGACGGGGACCTCCCCGCGGCCTTCGCCGCCCAGTTCTCCCTGTCCCACGGCTGCTGGCTGCTCACCTACCCCCTCGCGGGATGGCTCGCCGCCGGCGCGGGACTGCCGGTCACCGCCGCCGTCCTCGGCGCCGTCGCGCTCGCGGCCGCCCTCGCCGCCGCCGCCGTCTGGCCCGCACGGGACCCCGGGCACCTCGAACACACCCACGCGGACCTCCCCGCGGACCATCCCCACCTCACCGGCGCCGCCCGCTGCGCCGGCGGCGGCTGGCGGCACGACCACCACTACGTCATCGACCGACACCACCACGCCTGGCCCCACCCGCACCCGCCCCGGGCCGCCCACTGACCGACGGCCGCCGGCCGGCCCGCCGGTGCGAACGGTCGGCGTGGTGATCGCGGCGCGGCCGGGCTCTCACTCCGCACGGGCGGGCAGCGGGTGGTGGATCGGGTCACGGTCGCGGGGAGCGCCGCGGCGGCCGGCCAGGGCGAGTGCGGCGGCCCAGGCCAGGCCCAGGGCGCCGGCGGTGAGGAGCTGTACCCGGTAGTCGAGGCCCGCCACCATCGCGGAGCCGATCAGCAGGGCGAGCCCGGTGGGGGCGAACATCAGGGTGTTCGCCGTCGCGGCGACCCGGCCCAGCAGCTCGCCCGGGGTCTCCCGCTGCACGGCCGTCATCGCCGCGATGAGGGCGCAGGGCAGGCCCAGTCCGATGGCCACGCTGCCGCCGAGCACGAGCGGCAGCCAGGGGGTCGCGCGGGCGAGGACGCCGAGCGCGAAGACCGCGAGCCCGAGCGCGGAGAAGGCGCGTTCCGACGTCCGGCGCATCAGGGCGCCGGCCGCCAGCCCGCTGACGACGGACCCGAGACCCTGGAGGGGAGTCAGCACGCCCGCGTAGGCGGGGGACCGGTGCAGGCCGGTGTCGAGCAGGGCGAACGTGGCCGTACTGCTCAGGCTGGACAGGGCCATGGCCGCGCCGCCGGTGAGGACCAGCGGGCGCAGCACGGGGTGGCGCCAGAGGTGGCGGGTGCCTTCCGCGGTCCGGGTGATCCACGCCTGCTTCTCGCGGGTGGCGGGGAGGTCCTCGCGCACCCGGATGAACCGGAAGGCGAGTGCGGCCGCCACGAAACTGACGGCGTCCAGCACCGCGACCGCGGGCCCGCCGAAGGCGGTGAACAGCCAGGCCCCCGCCAGCGGCGCGAGGAGTTTGGTGCTCTCCATCGCCGTGTACACCAGCCCGTTGAAGTCACCGCGCAGTTCCCGGGGCACGGCGGCGGCCACGAGCGCGGTCTGCGCCGCGTCGGTGAGCACCATGCCCGTTCCCACCAAGGTCAGTACGGCGAACAGCAGCCACACGTCCGCCGCGGAGCGCACGGCCACGGGGGCGGTCACGACGGCGGCCAGGACCAGGTTGGTGGCGACCAGGAGGGGACGGCGGCGCACCCGGTCGGCGGCCGTGCCGATCAGCGGGCCCGCGAAGGTCGGCAGCCAGAGGCAGAAGCCGACCAGTGCGGCGAGGGCGTCGGAGCCGGTGAGGGTCTTGACCCAGATCCCGGCCGCGAGCGACATGGCCGTGTCGCCGAACCCGGAGACGATCACCCCGCCGAGGTACAGGCCCGCGTTGCGGTCCTTCACTGCTTCGAGCGTGCGCCAGGTCATGCGTATCCCCCTCGTAGGCCGTGCACTTGATCGCGGACTCTACCCCCAATCATTTGATTGGGGGTAGAGGGTGAGGTAGCGGAGGCTGGGGTTTACTGGCCCATGTGACCGATACCGATCCCGTACTCCGCGCCCTCGCCCATCCGCTGCGGCTGAGGATGCTCAGCCTGATGTGGCCCGGACCCATGTCGGCCGCCGAACTCGCCCGCGAGCTGGACGTCTCGCACGCGCTGGCCAGCCAGCACCTGCGCCGCCTGGACGCGGTGGGCCTGGTCGAACTGGCCGAGGAGCGCACGCGGCGCGGTGGCAGGGAGCGTCGCTACCGCACCGTCCGGGGCACACCGCTGTCCGACCGGCACGACGGCGCCCCGATGCTGGCCGAGACCATGGCGCACACCCTCAGGGAACGGGCGGGCCGCCGGCTGGAGGCGAGCGAGGGCGTGACCGTCGACGCCGAGCTGTGGGTGGATCCGCAGATCTGGCAGGACGTCCGACGACGGCTCACCGCACTGGCCGTCGAGCTCCACGACGCCGCACAGCCGGCCCACGCGCCGGGCACCGTCCCCGTGGGCGTCAGCATGATGGCTTTCCCCCTCCGGGACACCTCCCCGGCCCCCGACGCACCGCCGACGGACTGAACCGGGCGACCGAGGACGTTCAGACGGCGCGGAGCCTCGACGCGTGGCCGAAGCCGAGGGCCGCCGTGAACGGGTGGGTCAGGGCGGGGTCGGCGGTCTCCAGGGGGAAGAGGGGGAGGACGCCGGCGGGGCGGGCCCTGGCGCGCAGGAGGGCGGTCCGGTAGAACGCGGCGCTCCAGCGGCCGTCGTCCGCGTGCCATTCCTCGGACAGGGCGGGCAGGGCGGCGGTCTTGTGGGGGAGCCCGGCCAGGGCGGCGAACCGCCGGGCCGGCGGGGTGGTCCCCATCGTGTGGTCGCAGTGGTAGAGGCGCAGGCGGCGGTCGTTCCCGCCGGTGAACCACCGCAGGAGCCGCCGCTCGTAGTCCGCGGCCTTGATGCCCGTCGCCTCGGCCTTCAACTCCAGGTCCAGGTCCCACCACTCGCGCCAGACCGCGTCGAACGCCGCCGCGTCGCCGCCGAACAGGTGGCGCGGGAAGTGGTCGGGGAGGGAGATCTCCCGCCGCGACAGGAGCGGATACATCCCCATGATCGCGCTGCTGAACCCGCAGACCGTGACGTTGCCCAGCCCCGGCGGGGGAGTGGGCACCGCGCTGCTGCGGCGCGCGCCGGCCAGCGCGGGCATCGGGCCGACCGGCGCGGTGCTGCCCTGCCACCGGCTGAAATCGGTGCCGGAACGGGAGCCGCCGTACCCGAAGCGGTGCAGGAAGCGCACGACCTCCAGCAGCAGGCGGTGGACCCCCTCCTGGGAGTTGAACGGCTGCCAGGCGAACCTCTCGTTCTCCTTGCCCGGCGGCAGCGCCGGCAGGACCGGGACGACGACCACCGCCGGACGGCCCGAGACGTGCTGCGCCTGGACGAGGCACAGGTCCCGCAGCAGGTGCCGGTAGCCCACGACGACGTACGGCTGGTCGGCCGCCGTGTCCCTCCGGACGCTGTACGGGTAGCCGGTGCGGAAGGGGTAGGCGGAGACGGGGTAGCCGCGCGTCTCGGTGGAGGGGGTGAAGTAGCAGACCACGTCCGTGCCGCCGGCCGGTCCCGGGGCCGGGGGCGCGATCGCCGCCCCGACGGCGACCAGGAAGAGCGG
>NZ_JBHVUQ010000324.1:0-5455 GCF_042884105.1 Streptomyces sp. NPDC058157 | reverse complement strand
GCCTCCTGCGGCTCCGGCACGGGTCCCAGCGGGAGGCCCTCCGGCGCGGGCCGCCCGGGGAGCCCCCGGGTCGCGGGCGGCCGGGGGGACGGCGCCGTGCGGGCCGCCGCGGGCTCCGGGCGCGGGGCCTCGGCGGGCGCCGGCGGCCGTACGGTCACACACCCGGCGGCCAGGACGAGGACGGGGACCCAGAGCGGGAGGGAGAGGCGCGACGGCATCCGCCCACCCTGCCGTACCGGGGCACCGCCCGGCGCCCCCGCTCACACGAAGGGGTGACTGCGGGGCCGCATACGTGGTCGGACCAGCGACTTTCACACCGCCAGCCCGCACGACGGACCGTATCAAGATCGACATAATCGGGCAATAAGGAGACCCTGGAAGGCGTCTGAAGGTATACGGGCGGTAAAGCGGAATCGGCCCCCACCACCCGTGGCCCGCCGTAACCCGACGGTCGCGCCCGCTGTTGCACAGGCGGCGGACCCACCCACGGTGAACGGAGTGCCCATGCCCCAGCTGACCGAGGACCCCGGACGCAGGGGCACCTGGATGACCCCGGCGGAGTACGGGGCCTCGCGCGCCGCCCTCTGGACCGGAGCCGTCGTCCTGGTCACCGACACCGACGGCCGGGTCCTCGTCCAGAGCGTCGACTACCGCCCGGACCGGTTGCTGCCCGGCGGCGCGGTGGACGCCGGCGAGGCGCCCGCGGCCGCGGCGGCCCGCGAGGTGCGCGAGGAGCTCGGGGTCGAGGGCCGCTACCCGCGCGGGCTCGCCGTGGACTGGATCCCCGCCGACGCCCCCGGCTTCCCGGCCGACATGTGCTTCCCCGGCGAGATCCTGCACGTGTACGACGGCGGCACCTGGACCCCCGACCGGATCGAGTCCATCCGCCTGCCCGCCCAGGAGATCACCGGCATCGAGTTCGCCGAGCCGGCCGACCTGCCCGCCCTGATGGAGCCCGGTGACGCCCGCCGCGCCCTGGCGGCCCTCCGGGCCCGGATCAACGGCTCCGGCCCCGCCCTGCTGGAGGACGGCCGCCCCACCACCCCCACCGCCCTCGACCGGCTCGGCGTCCTGCGCACCCGCCGCGTCCCGCAGCACGGCACCTGGCACCCCGGCCCGGTCCCCGCCCACCTGCCCGTACGCGGCCACTGCGGCTGGCTGTTCGCCCCCGACGGCCGGGTCCTGCTGCTCGTCGCCCGCGCCACCGGCGCAGCCCACCTCCCCGCCCCCAGGGCGGAGCCCGCCGTGGCCGCCCTGCCGCTCGGCTACCGCTACGCCGACCGTGCCGCGCTGGCACGTACCGCCGCCCGCCTCACCGGGCTCGCCCCGGCCGGGGACCCGGCGTACGCCCGCCTGCTGGCCACCCCGGAACAGGTGCGGGAGCTCAGCGACTGGGGCCCGGCCGGCCCCCAGGAGGTCGCGGCGGTGCACGCGGCCCGCGCCCAGCTCGGCCTGCCCGTCCCGCCCCGCACCCCGCCCACCGAGCTCCCCGAACAGGGCCTGCGCTGGTGAGCGGCCCACGCGCCGCCACACCATGATCGACACCTGAGACCATGTGCACCCAGCACACGAACGGGGGAGTCAACCGTGGAACTCGAGAACCACCGCGTCGTCATCACGGCGGCGGGTCGGGACTTCGGCCGGACCCTGGCCATCGCCTTCGCCGCCAGGGGCGCCGAGGTCCACCTCTCGGCCCGCACCGCCGAGGCCGCCGGACACGTCCGCCAGGAGATCATCGGACAGGGCCACGACCCCGACCGGGTCCACGCCCACGCCTGCGACCTCACGGACCCCGCGTCCGTACGCGCCTTCGCCGCGGCGGTCGCCGCCCGCGGCGGGCACATCGACGTCCTGGTCAACAACGGCGCCCGCTACCAGCACGGCACGGACCTGCTCTCCGCCTCCGACGAGGACGTGGTCGAGACCCTCGCCTCCGGCGCCACCGGAACCGTCCTCGCCACCAAGGCCTTCCTGCCACTGCTCCTGGCCTCGGACAAGCCGGACATCGTCACCATGGTGTCGAGCTGCGGCGAGCCGGGGAACCAGCGCTCCGACGCCCACGACTCCTTCTACGCCGCCAAGAGCGCCCAGGCCGGCTTCACCGAGACCCTCTCCCGCCGGCTACGCGGCCAGGGCGTACGGGTGATCTCCCTCTACCCGCCGGACTTCGACAACCACGACCCGCTCTCCCCGGCCTGGCAGGACGCCCCGCGCACCGCGAGGGACCCGCTCACCTCCCAGTCGCTGGTCGACTGCGTCTTCTTCGCCATCGGCCAGCCCCGGGACTGCTTCATCAAGTCGTTCTCCTTCGAACAGGTCTGAAGCGGCGGCCACGGCACCCGCGGCACCCCGGCCCGGCGGCGGCCGGGCCGGTCGTGTGGAATGGGGGCATGGGGACCACTGAGATACGGACGGACGGGACGCCGGGGGGCGCCCCCCAGACGCCTGCCGCGCGGCCGGCGCCGGAGGACGGCCGGGCGCCCGGCGTGAGACCGGCGGCCGCCCCGGCGCCCGGCGCCCCCGACCGCTGGCGCTACGCCCGCCACCTCGACCTCCTCGCCGCCGCCGGCGCGACCGGTGTGACGGGGGAGGCCGGAGCGGTGGCCGCCGTCCTGCGCGACCCCGACCCGGTGATGGCGCAGAGCGCCGTCGTCACCCACCTCGACCGCCGGGCCGCGCGCCTGCTGCCGGACGAAGCGTTCGCCGACTGGGCCCGCGCGCTGCGCTCCGTACTGGAGGGCCACGCCTTCCCCGCCCGCCGGCTGCGCGAGTGGACCCTCCTCAAGGCGATAGCGGGCGGCGGGAGTTGGTCCCCGGCCGACCTCGCCGCCGCCTCCGACTGGTGCCAGCGCACCGCGGTGCGCTCGCCCGCCTCCGACGAGGCGCTGGCCCTGCTGGCGGCCTCCGCCCGGGCCCGCGGCGTGCGCACCGCCGCGGCCCGCCGGCTGCACCGCCGCGCCACCCTCTGAACGGAACGATCAATCCTCCGGAATTCTCGCCATACGCCCGTTCGGGGGTTTAAAGTCGGCGTACCCGGCCGGGTATCAGCGTTGAACCGATGCCATTCCGCTGGAGGATGACTCTCCGTGTCGCACGTTTCACAGGCTCCCGTCACCACCTCCGACGCCGAGCCCGCACCGCCCGCACCCCGGTCGTACGACGAGGTCAAGGGCTGGTTCTCGGCGTCTGACCAGGTCCTCTTCGACTGGTTCCTGGCCCGCCAGAACGAGACGGCCGACGCGAAGGGCGACCTCCTCGAACTCGGCGCGTTCATGGGCAAGAGCGCGATCTTCCTCGCCGGGTACCTGCGGGAGGGGGAGGAGTTCACCGTCGTCGACCTCTTCGACTCGCCCGCGCCCGACGACGACAACCTCGAAGAGGTCCGGGAGTCCTACCCCACCCTGACCCGCCGCGGTTTCGAGGCCAACTACCTGGCGTTCCACGAGGGATTGCCGACCGTCATACAGGCCCCGACCTCGGTCGTGGCCGACCGGGTGCGTCCCGGCAGCTGCCGCTTCGTGCACATCGACGCCTCCCACCTCCACGAGCACGTGGTCCAGGACATCGCCGCCTCGAAGACCGTCACCACCCCCGGGGCCGTCGTGGTCTTCGACGACTACCGCTCCGAGCACTGTCCCGGCGTCGCGGCCGCGGTGTGGGAGGCGGTGGCCGTCGGCGGACTGCGCGTGATCGCCGTGTCCGGCCTGAAGCTCTACGCGACCTGGGACGACCCCGAGCCCCACCAGAAGGCGCTGCTCGCCTGGCTGGAGGGCCGCACCGACCTGTGGCACGGCGTGGACACGGTCTGCGGGCGCCCGCTGGTGCGCATCGGCGACCACGGCGTGACCGCCCCGCCCGCCCCCCGGCTGCTGAACCCGCCGGCCGAACCGGAGGAGCCGGTGACGCCGCCCGCGCCCAAGCCGGCCCCGAAGCCGGCTCCCCGGCCGGCGCCGGGGGCCGCCTGGCGCGCGGTGGCCAAGGACGTGCTCCCGCCGGTCCTCACCCGGGCGATCGTCACCGCCAAGCGCCGCCGGGGCTGAGCCCGCGGGGTGCCCGGCAGGTCAGGGCCGGACACCCCGGGCCGCGCCGGCCCGGCACCGTCGGCGGTACGCGCGGCCCGCTGCCCGTACCGCCGACGGTCCCCGCGGCCGGCTGCCCGTACCGCCGACCGGCCGGCGCTGTCAGAGCCCCTTGCGGACCCGGGCGGCGCGACGGGCCTCGGCGGCCTGGCGGGCCTCGATCGTCTTGCGGGACTCCTTGCCCCGGCCGGTCCGGCCGGGGCGGGTGCCCAGTCCCCGGAAGCCCAGCTCCGTACCGCTCGGGCGGCCCTTGGCGTCGGTCGGCAGGGCCCCGGACAGCGGCACCCCGGACGGCTTGCGCGCGCCGGTGATCCGGCTCAGCGCCGCCTCGCCCGAGCGCACCTGGGTGATCGTGGGCCGGATCTTCGCGTCGGCCATCAGACGGACCATGTCGCGCCGCTGGTTCGGTGTGACCAGCGTGACGACCTTGCCCGACCCGCCCGCACGGGCCGTGCGCCCGCCGCGGTGCAGGTAGTCCTTGCTGTCGGCCGGCGGGTCCACGTTGACCACGAGGTCCAGGTCGTCGATGTGGATGCCGCGCGCCGCGACGTTGGTCGCGACCAGGACCGTCAGCTGCCCGTCCTTGAACTGCCCGAGGGTCTTCGTGCGCTGCGGCTGCGACTTCCCGCTGTGCAGGCCCTCCGCCCGCACGCCCATGGCCCGCAGGTGCTTCACGAACTGGTCGACGCCGTGCTTGGTGTCCAGGAACATGATCACCCGGCCCTCGCGCGCCGCGATCTCGGTGGCCGCCGAGACCTTGTCCGCCGCGTGGATGTGCAGCACGTGGTGGTCCATCGTGTCCACCGACGCCGACTGCGGGTCCACCGAGTGCGAGACCGGGTCCTTCAGGTAGCGGCGCACCAGCTGGTCGACGTTGCGGTCCAGGGTGGCCGAGAACAGCATGTGCTGCCCCTCGTGGTGCACCTGGTCCAGGAGCTCGGTGACCTGCGGCATGAAGCCCATGTCGCACATCTGGTCCGCCTCGTCCAGCACCGTGATCCGCACCCGCTCCAGGTGCACGTCACGCCGCTTGACCAGGTCGCTCAGCCGTCCCGGGGTGGCCACGACGACCTCGGCGCCGGTGCGCAGGGCCCCCGACTGGCGGCCGATGGACAGCCCGCCGACCACGGTCGCCATCCGCAGCCCCAGCGCCCGCGCGTAGGGGTCCAGCGCCTCGGTCACCTGCTGCGCCAGCTCGCGCGTCGGGACGAGCACCAGCGCCAGCGGCCGCTTGGGCTCGGCCCGCCTGCCCGCGGTCCGGGCCAGCAGGGCCAGGCCGAAGGCGAGGGTCTTGCCGGAGCCGGTGCGGCCCCGGCCGAGGACGTCACGGCCGGCGAGGGAGTTGGGCAGCGTGGCCGCCTGGATCGGGAAGGGCT
>NZ_JBHVUQ010000323.1:0-5491 GCF_042884105.1 Streptomyces sp. NPDC058157 | reverse complement strand
CGCTGAGCTCCAGGTCGGCCGAGACCTCCGCGCCCGCGCACACCAGCACCTCGCGGCGGGCCCGCACCACGTGCTCGACGCCGTCCGCGGTGCGCACGTGCACCCCGGTGGCCCGCTTCCCCTCCAGCTCCAGCCGGAACGCCCAGGTCTCCAGGGCGATGTGCAGGTTCGGCCGGTCCAGGAAGGGGTGCAGATAGGCGACCGACGCCGAGGACCGCTTGTTGTCCTCCGGGTGGTACGCCAGGTCGAAGAAACCGACGCCCTCGTGGAAGGCGGCCTTGTTGAAGCCCTCGACCCGGGGCACGCCGAGCGCGCCCTCGGCCGCCTCCACGAAGTCCCGGGCGATGGCGTTGCGGTCGTCCTCGTGGACCGGGACGATGTTGTTGCGCAGCCGGTCGAAGTACGGGTCCATGGAGGCCGCGTCCCAGCCCTCGGCACCCGCCCCGGCCCACTCGTCCCAGTCGGAGGGCAGCGGCTTGAACGAGATCAGCGTGTTGTGCGACGAGCATCCGCCCAGGACCCGCGCCCGGCTGTGCCGGATGTGGGAGTTGCCGCGCGGCTGCTCGGTCGTGGGGTAGTCGTAGTCCAGCTCGCCGCCGAGCAGCCCCATCCACCGGCGCAGGGTGAGGACGTCCTCACGGCCCACGTCGCTGGGCCCGCCCTCGATGACGGCCACGCTGACCGAGGGGTCCTCGGTCAGCCGGGAGGCGATCACCGAACCGGCGGTCCCGCCGCCGACGACCACGTAGTCGTACACCTGGTTCATGCCCGCTCCTCCTGCCGCTCGTTCCGTGCGCCGCCGCTGCCGTCCCGGCCGCCGGCGAACCAGCGGACCGGGCGCGGAGAGAGGTTGCGGTAGACGTGCTTGGCCTCGCGGTACTCGGCCAGCCCGGTCGGGCCCAGCTCGCGGCCGATCCCGGACTTGCCGAATCCGCCCCACTCGGCCTGCGGCAGGTAGGGGTGGAAGTCGTTGATCCACACGGTGCCGTGCCGCAGCAGGGCGGCCACCCGGTCGGCCCGCGCCCCGTCGGCCGTCCACACCGCGCCGGCCAGGCCGTACTCGGTGTCGTTGCCGAGGGCGACGGCCTCCTCCTCGGTGCGGAAGGTCTCCACCGTGAGCACCGGCCCGAAGACCTCCTCGCGCACCACGCGCATGCCGCGGTGGCACCGGTCGAGCACGGTGGGCCGGTAGAAGAAGCCCGGACCCGGCGGCCGGGCCCCGCCCGCGCGGAGCACCGCGCCCTCGGCCAGGGCGGAGGCCACGTACTCCTCGGTCCGCTCCCGCTGCTCGGCGCAGACCAGCGGCCCGCACTCCACACCGGGATCGGTGCCGCGGCCCAGCCGGATCAGTTCGGCCCGCCGGGCCAGTTCGGCGACGAACCGGTCCCGCAGCGGCTCCTCGACGATGAGCCGGGAGCCGGCCGAGCAGACCTGGCCGCTGTGGATGAACGCGGCGTTGAGGGCCTGGTCCACGGCGGTGTCGAAGCCCTCGGGCGTGGCGCAGGCGTCCGCGAAGACGATGTTCGGGTTCTTGCCGCCCAGTTCGAGCGCGACCTTCTTGACGCTGTCGGCCGCCGCCCGCGCGACCTTCGTGCCGCTGACGAGTCCGCCGGTGAACGAGACCAGGTCGACGTCCGGGTGTTCGGCCAGCCGCGCGCCCACGGTGTGGCCGGGCCCGGTGACGATGTTGGCGGCGCCGAGGGGCAGCCCGGCCTCCAGCAGCAGCTCCACCAGGGCGACCGTGGTCAGCGGGGTGATCTCGCTGGGCTTGACGACGAAGGTGTTGCCGGCCGCCAGGGCCGGTGCGATCTTCCAGCTGGCCTGCAGGAGCGGGTAGTTCCACGGGGTGATCAGCGCGCAGACGCCCACCGGTTCGTGGACGACCACACTGCGCACGCCGGGCGAACCGGCGTCGACGACGCGCTCCGCGCTCTCCTGTTCCACCAGACCGGCGAAGTAGCGGAAGGCGTCGCGCACGCAGTCGACGTCGGTGCGCCCCTCCTCCAGCGTCTTGCCCGCGTCGCGGCTCTCCAGGGCGCCGAGCCGCTCGCGGTCGCGTTCGAGGAGGCCGGCGACCCGGCGCAGTACGGCGGCGCGCTCGGCGACCGGCGTACGGGGCCAGGAGCCGGCGTCGAAGGCGGCGCGGGCGGCGGCCACCGCGTCGTCGGTGTCCCGGACCCCGCCCTCCGCGACGACCGCGAAGGCGGTGGCGTCGACGGGGTCGATGATCTGGCGGGTGTCGCCGGAGAGTGCTGCTCGCCACTCGCCGCCCACATGGATGGTCTGTTGTGCTGCGGTCACGTCGGGTATTGCCTTTCGTTCCTTCAGGTCCTCCGCTGGTCGCCCGGAGAACCGGGGCGACCTGCCGGCCGCCCGAAGGCCCGCGTGCCCCCACCTCGGGGAAGCATGTGGAAGGCACTCCGTAGAGTGATCCACTTCACGGGAGATATCGCTGCAAAAGCAGACATTTAATACCCTTGCCGCCCCCCGATTCGGCCACGGAATGCAATCCGCCCCACCTGCCCCGGCCTCCGCGTACAGTGCGCGGGTGGAGTTCGGTGGACATGCGCGTACACGACGGAAACGGGGACGGCATTCCGATGCGATCAGCGGCCGCACATCCCGATGTGCCGGAAGGCGCGCGCCTGGCCGCCTACGGCAGGGTCTCCACCTCCCTCGCCCTGCGGGGTGACCGCCGGCTGGCCGATCTCGTCGAAGCCGCCGTACCGCTCGGCTCCGGTATCGGCGGGACGTCCGCGCTCCTGGAGGTCGACGGGGAACCGGTCTTCGTGAAGCGGGTGCCGCTCACGGACCTGGAGCGGCTGCCGGAGCACGCGCGCTCGACGGCCAACCTCTTCGGACTTCCCGCCTACTGCCAATACGGCGTCGGCGGGCCCGGCTTCGGGGCGTGGCGAGAGCTCGCCGTCCAGACCATGACGACGAACTGGGTGCTGGAAGGGCGATACCAGGGGTTTCCGATGATGTACCACTGGCGCGTGCTGCCGGACGCGCCCGCCCTTCCCGAGGAACTGGCCGACGTGGAGCGGGCGGTGGCCTATTGGGGAGGCAGGCCCGAGGTGCGCCGTCGTATCGAGGCCCTCGGGCGGTCCTCTGCGAGCCTCGTGCTGTTCCTGGAGTACATCCCCCGCACGCTCGACGCGTGGCTCACCGAGCGGCTGCGGTCCGGGGAGGAGTCCGCCGACCGGGCTTGTTCCCTGGTGGAGGCCGAGTTGGAGGCCGGCACGTCCTTCATGAACGCTCGCGGGCTCCTGCACTTCGACGCCCACTTCCAGAACATCCTGACCGACGGACGGCGCCTCTACTTCGCCGACTACGGCCTCGCCGTCTCCTCCCGGTTCGATCTGTCGCCGTCCGAGACCCGCTTCTTCGCACTGCACAGGACGACCTACGACCGCTGCTACACGCGCAGTTGGCTGGTGAACCGGCTGATCACGAAGCTGTACGGGTACGAGCGCAAGGAACGCGAGGCGCTCATCCGTGCCTGTGCGGCGGGGGAGTCCCCGCCGGACGGGCCGCGAGAGGCCAGGGCGATCCTCTCCCGCCACGCACCGGTCGCCGCGGTGATGACGGACTTCTACGGCAGGATCCAGGACGAGAGCAGGCGGACCCCCTACCCGTCGGAGGAACTCCTCCGGGCCCTCCACGGAGACGGGTCACCCCGCGGCTGAGCGGTGCCCGGCGCGTCGGGCGCGGCCTCAGCGTGCGGTGAGGACACCGGCGGCGTATCCCGCCAGCTGGGCCCGCAGCCGCTCGCGCGGCACCCCTTCCGGGCCGGCCAGGTGCTCGACGAGGTCGGCCCGGGTGGCGGCGAGGAGGGCGTGCGCGGTGAAGCCGGCGTCGACCGGGCCCGGGACCTGCTCCAGTACGGACCGGAGCACGCCGTGCCACCAGCCGTAGTGTCCGGACTGGTAGGGGCTGCTGCCCCCGGTCTCCTCCAGGGCCAGTGCCAGGCGGCGGTTGTCGAGCTTGAAGCAGAGGAGGGCGTCGAGCAGGGCGGGCACCCGCTCCTGCGGCGGTGTGCCGGGCCCGAGCGGCGGCGGTCCCGTCTCCACCGCCTCCCGGACGGGTTCCAGTCGTGCCTCGTACAGCGCGCGGAGCAGGCCCGAGCGGTCGCCGAAGGCGCGGAAGAGGGTGCCCTTGCCGACCCCGGCCGCTGCCGCCACGTCGGCCATCGTGAGGTCCTCGGGGCTCTCGGAGCGCGCGAAGAGGACGTCGGCGGCTTCCAGGAGGGCCTGTCGGTTGCGGGCCGCGTCCTTGCGGGGCTTGCGCTCGGTCACGCCGTTCCTTCCCATCGGGCGGATTGAAAAACGGACCCGGGGTCCGTATCGTCTTTCAAAGCGGACCCAAGGTCCGTTTTCCTGCTGAGAGGATACCCCCACCCATGTCCGCACCCGTGTCCGTACCCGTGTCCGTACCCGTGTCGATCTCCCCGGCGGATCTCTACCGCCACGGCCTGCGCCTCCTGCTGGACAAGGACATATCCGGCTGGGTGGGCCTGTGGGCCGAGGGCGGGGTGATGGAGTTCCCGTTCGCACCCCCGGGCCGGCCCCGGCGGCTGGAGGGGCGCGAGGCCGTCGCCGCGTACATGCGCCCGTACCCCGGGCGCATCGACCTCCACGACTTCCCCGAGGCCGACCTCCGCATCCACGAGACCGCCGATCCGCGGACGATCGTGGCCGAGATGCGCGGCGTCGGCCGGTTCGTCGGGTCCGGCCGCCCCTTCGACATGACGTACATCGCCGTGGTCACCGTCGTGGAAGGCGAGTTCACCTCCTACCGCGACTACTGGAACCCGCTCGCCGCCCTCGACGCCGCTGCGGAGGACGTCCGATGACGGAGAACGGCCGCACTCCCCGCACCGGCGCCACGCTGGTCATCGGCGCCACCGGTACCACCGGCAGCCGCGTCTGCGCCCGGCTGACGGCCGCCGGCCACGCGGTCAGGGCGGCCGGCCGCCGGGCCACCCCGGTGGCCGGCGCCGAAGCGGTCGCCTTCGACTGGTACGACTCCGCCACCCACGCCGCCGCCCTCGACGGCGCCGACCGCGTGTACGTGGTCCCGCCCGTGGGCGACCCCGACCCGGCCAGGGTCGTCCTGCCCTTCCTGCGCCGGGCCCGCGCCGCCGGAGTGCGGCGCGCGGTGCTGCTGAGCGCCTCTTCCGTCGAGGAGGGCGGTCCTGCCGTGGGCCAG
The DNA here is from genome assembly GCF_042884105.1 of Streptomyces sp. NPDC058157. NCBI lineage: Bacteria > Bacillati > Actinomycetota > Actinomycetes > Kitasatosporales > Streptomycetaceae > Streptomyces > Streptomyces sp. NPDC058157. The sequence goes on along the minus strand of NZ_JBHVUQ010000323.1, from coordinate 280 downwards.
GTGCACGCCGCGCTGCCGGGCGTCTTCGACGAGTGGGCGGTGCTCCGGCCGTCCTGGTTCATGCAGAACTTCACCGGAGGCCATCCGCACGCGCACGACATCCGCACCGACGGGGTCATCCGCACCGCCACCGGGACCGGCCGGGTCGGCTTCGTCGACGCCGAGGACATCGCGGCCGTCGCCGCCCGCGCCCTGACCGACCGGCAGGCCCCCGACACCGACCTCGTCCTCACCGGACCCGAGGCCCTCGGCTACGACGACGTCGCCGCCGTCCTCGCGG
>NZ_JBHVUQ010000322.1:0-5552 GCF_042884105.1 Streptomyces sp. NPDC058157 | reverse complement strand
CCCCCGGCCCGCTCCTGCGGCCCGCGGGGGCCGCCGCGCCGGCGTCCGAGGGCGTGCGCCTGCCCCGGGACCGCCCTCTTCCGCCCGTATCGTGCCTGGCCACTGCGGATGCTCCCTCTTCCGTGCTTTCCCGGACACCCTAGATGCATTTGCTGTGAGCCGTTCCAGGTGCCCACGGTCGGCGCGCCCCGTGGCCGGGAGCCCTTGCGGCGTGACGAAGCGGAGTCGGACGGCTGCGCTGATGGGCGGTTCCTACCGGGCATCCGGTGACAAACCGGAACGCGGCGAATCAGTCGGCTAGTTGTGCGAAAATTCCGTCCTCCCGGTCCGTGTGGACCGGGTGACAAGGGGAAAACAGTGATACCTAAGAGGTTCAGGCCCGCCGCCATCGCGGCCCTGACCGTGGCCGTGGCGTCCGGGGGCTTCTTCGCCTACTCGGCAAACGCCGTCTCCGGGCCCGCAGCGGCCGACAAGGCCACCACCGAGACCTTCGCCCGCCTCGCGGACGACGTGCTCTCGCAGCGCACCCAGGCGCTGGTGGACGGCCAGACCGTGCGCCACGGCCACGGCCAGGGGGGCAAGAAGAAGGCCCGCGTGTCGGACGGGCTGAAGAAGGACGAGGCCGCGGCGATCCAGTCGCTGCGCGAGCGCAAGACCCGCCTGGCGCAGCTGGGCGAGGTCTACAGCGGCGCCGACACCAAGGTCACGGTCGACGGCGCCACGGTGACCGGCGGCAAGGCGACCGTCCAGGTCACCGAGCAGACCACGCTCACCTACAAGAAGGTGCACGGCGACGAGCCGTCGAACACCGACTTCAAGACGCGCTACGAGCTCACCCTCACCAGCAAGAAGGGCGGTGACTGGGAGCTCCAGACGATCAAGTCCCAGGAGAACGGCCCCGTAGCGGTCAACGAGCCCGTCGTCGCCAAGGCGGCCGTCGTCAAGGACGACGGCAACCAGTACCCGGACGGCACGCCCGCCTCCACCACGTACCCGGCGACGGCCAAGCCCAAGACGCTGACCGGCGGCGCGTACAACTACACCGCCATGGCGCAGTACGCGGAGAAGTACTGGAGCAACTACAACCCGGCGTACCGCAAGTTCAGCGGCAACGGCGGCGACTGCACCAACTTCATCAGCCAGGCGCTGAACGCGGGCGGATGGAAGCCGGTACCGGGCACCTCGACCGACTACCGCAACTGGTGGTACGACGGCAGCCGTCAGTCGGACTCGTGGGTCGGAGCCAACGAGTGGGCCTGGTTCACGCTCTCCAACCAGCGGGCCGCCAACCTGGCCAACGTCTACCAGCTGGACGTCGGCGACATCCTGCAGGCGGACTTCAACCGGGACGGGTCCAAGGACCACTCCATGATGGTGACGTACCGCAGCAAGGCCGGAATGCCTTACCTGACGTACCACTCCACCAACACGTACCGGAAGTCGCTCGCGAGCATCCTGGCCTCTTACCCGAGCGCCACGTACTTCGCGTACCGCACCTGACGGACGGCCCTGACGGGCACCCCCGGGCCCCTCCGGCCGCGCGACCAGCGCGACCGGAGGGGCCTTTTCGCGCCCCCGGCCGAAACACCGCTGGTCGGCGCCGCAAACATCCCGCCGAGAAAGATCACTGCATCGAAGTAATACCCACGGCATTTCAAGGTCCATTGGGCGGCGCGGCCGTTACTGTTCCTCAGGATCTGGACGGATTCCCGGATATTCATCCTCTTTTTCCGGTTTTACGAAGGAGAGCTCGTCCGATGACCATTGACACCAGCCCCGAAGCGCAGCTGCAGGAACCTCCCCAGCAGCGGAGCCTCAGCACGGCCGCCGCCCGCAACCTTGCCACCACCACCAAGTCCGCCCCGCAGATGCAGGAGATCACCTCCCGGTGGCTGCTGCGGATGCTCCCCTGGGTGGAGACCAAGGGCGGCACCTACCGGGTCAACCGCCGCCTGAGCTACACCGTCGGCGACGGCACCATCGACTTCGTCCAGGACGGCGCCAGCGTCCGGGTGATCCCCCAGGAGCTCGGCGAACTCGCCCTGCTGCGCGGCTTCGACGACGTCCAGGTGCTGACCGCCCTCGCCGACCGCTGCGTCCAGCGCGACTTCCGGGCCGGCGAGGTCCTCGTCGAACGCGGCACCCCGGCCGACCAGATCCACCTCATCGCCCACGGCCGCATCAGCCAGACCTCCGTCGGCAAGTACGGCGACGAGGTCGCGGTCGCCGTCCTCGCCGACGGCGAGCGCTTCGGCGAGAACGCCCTCCTCGACGCCGACGCCACCTGGGACTACACCGCCACCGCCGACACCCCCGGCACCCTGCTCACGCTCTCCCGCGCCGAGTTCGCCGCCGTCCTGGCCCAGGCGCCCCTCCTCCAGGAGCACATCCGCAAGTTCAGCGCGCTGCCGCTCCAGCGCCAGAACCGCCACGGCGAGGCCGAGATCGCCATGTCCGCCGGCCACACCGGCGAGGCCGAACTCCCCGGCGCCTTCGTGGACTACGAGCTCAACCCCCGCGAGTACGAGCTCTCCGTCGCGCAGACCGTCCTGCGCGTCCACACCAGGGTCGCCGACCTCTACAACGGGCCGCACAACCAGACCGAGGAACAGCTCCGGCTCACCATCGAGGCGCTGCGCGAGCGCCAGGAGCACGAGCTGATCAACAACCGGGAGTTCGGCCTGCTCCACAACGCCGACTTCAAGCAGCGGATCCAGACCCACTCCGGCCCGCCCACCCCGGACGACCTCGACGAGCTCCTCTGCCGCCGCCGGGGCACCCGCTTCCTCTTCGCCCACCCGAAGACGATCGCGGCGATCGGGCGCGAGTTCAACGCGCGCGGCCTCTACCCGGACCACGTCGACCTCGGCGGACAGCAGGTGCCGGCCTGGCGCGGGGTCCCGATCCTGCCCTGCAACAAGATCCCCATCACCAAGGAGAACACCAGCTCCATCCTGGCCATGCGCCCCGGCGAGGACAACCAGGGCGTCATCGGCCTGCGCCAGACCGGCCTGCCGGAGGAGTACGAGCCGGGCCTGTCCGTGCGCTTCATGGGCATCGACGAGCGGTCGATCATCTCCTACCTGGTCTCCACCTACTACTCCGCCGCGATCCTCGTGCCCGACGCGCTCGGGGTGCTGGAGAACGTCCAGATCGCCCGCAGGCGCGACTAGCACCGCCGCCCCAGGCCACGACGGCCCGAACCCTCCCGGGGCCGACCGAGCGCGCCCGGGAGCCGGGCCGGCCCACACCACCCCACCAAGGAGCCACGGATGCCCGATCCCGGGCCTTCCCCCCTGCAGCCGGGCCCGCCCGCACCGGCGGCCCGCTTCGGGGCCCCGGCCCTCGCCGACGCCCTCGCACCCGTCCGCACCGACGGCGCCGCGGCGGCCGCCGCCGTCCTCGCGCGGGCCCTGCCCTCCCGGCCGGTGCTGCCCTTCGGCACCGCCCCGGCGGCCGGGGCCCCGGCCCCGAACCCGCCGGCGCCCGCAGAGGCCGCGCACTCGCCGGCCGCCCTGGAACGGATCCTGCGCGGCCCCGCCGGCCTGGGCACGGCGGCCCTGCACTGGGCCCGTCCGGCGGAGCCCCCGGCCCCGGAGGGGACTCCGGCCGCGCCGGAGCCCCCGGCCCCGGCGGACATGCGGCCGATCCCCGGCCTCTACCACCACCCCGTACCCGAGCCCGACCCCGTCCGCGTGGCGGAGCTCAGCCGCCGGATCAAGGCGTGGGCCGTGGACGAGGTCCAGGCGTTCCCCCCGGAGTGGGAGGACCGGTTCGACGGCTTCTCCGTGAGCCGCTACATGGTCGCCTGCCACCCCGACGCGCCCACCTTCGACCACCTGATGCTCGCCGCCCGGCTGATGGTCGCCGAGAACGTGGTCGACGACGCCTACTGCGAGGACGGCGCCACCACCCCCGACGCCGGCGGCCGGCTGCTCCTGGCGCACACCGCCCTCGACCCGGTCCACACGACGGGGGAGTACCAGCCGGCCTGGGAGGAATCGCTCTCCTCGGACGCCGCCCGCCGCTCCTACCGCTCGGCCATGGAGTACTTCGCCGGGGCGGCCACCCCGTCCCAGGCGGACCGGTTCCGGCACGACATGGCCCGGCTGCACCTGGGGTACCTCGCCGAGGCCTCCTGGGACGTGACGGAGTACGTCCCGGAGGTGTGGGAGTACCTGGCGATGCGCCAGTTCAACAACTTCCGCCCCTGCCCCACGATCACCGACACCGTCGGCGGCTACGAACTCCCGGCGGACCTCCAGGCCCTGCCCGCCATGCAACGGGTGATCGCGCTCGCCGGCAACGCCACCACCATCTCCAACGACCTCTACTCGTACATGAAGGAACTCAAGAGCCCCGGCAAGCACCTGAACCTGCCGGTGGTCATCGCCGAGAAGGAGGGCCTCTCCGACAAGGAGGCCTACCTGAAGGCGGTCGAGGTCCACAACGAGCTCATGCACGAGTTCGAGGCCGAGTCCGCCGCGCTCACCGCGGCCTGCCCCGACCCGCGCGTGGCCCGCTTCCTCAAGGGCGTGGCCGCATGGGTCGACGGCAACCACTACTGGCACGCATCCAACACCTACCGATACACCCTGCCCGATTTCTGGTAAACGAGGGGACTTATCCATGACCAGCACCGTCAGCACCACCCCGTTCATCCCCGCTCCGGCGACCCCGTACCAGGGCGACATCGCCCGCTACTGGAACGAGGAGGCCAGGCCCGTCAACCTGCGCCTCGGCGACGTCGACGGCCTTTACCACCACCACTACGGCATCGGTGCCGTCGACCACGCGTCCCTCGGGGACACCGCGGACAGCGAGTACGAGAAGAAGCTGGTCGCCGAACTGCACCGGCTGGAATCGGCGCAGGCCGAACTCCTCCTGGACCACCTCGGCGCCATCGGCCGCGACGACACGCTCGTGGACGCCGGCTGCGGCCGCGGCGGCTCCATGGTCATGGCCCACCAGCGCTTCGGCTGCAAGGTCGAGGGCGTCACCCTCTCCGCCAAGCAGGCCGACTTCGGCAACAACCGCGCCCGGGAACTGGGCATTGCGGAATCGGTTCACTCCCGGGTCTGCAACATGCTCGACATGCCCTTCGAGACCGGTCAGGCCGCCGGTTCCTGGAACAACGAGTCCAGCATGTACGTGGACCTGCACGACCTGATGGCCGAGCACTCCCGCGTCCTCGCCGTCGGCGGCCGCTACGTCACCATCACCGGCTGCTGGAACCCGCGTTACGGCCAGCCCTCGAAGTGGGTCTCCCAGATCAACGCCCACTTCGAGTGCAACATCCACTCCCGCCGCGAGTACCTGCGCGCCATGGCCGACAACCGCCTCGTGCCCCAGGCCGTGATCGACCTGACCCCCGACACCCTCCCCTACTGGGAGCTGCGGGCCACGTCCTCCCTGGTCACCGGGATCGAGGAGGCGTTCATCGAGTCCTACCGGGACGGGTCCTTCCAGTACGTCCTGATCGCCGCCGACCGCGTCTGACCCGTCGGCCCCCCAGGCGGCCGCGGACAGCCGACCGACGGCCGCCGCACGCG
>NZ_JBHVUQ010000321.1:0-5558 GCF_042884105.1 Streptomyces sp. NPDC058157 | reverse complement strand
GGGTCTGGGGCGGAGCCCCAGGGAACGGGCGAAGGGCGGGGAGGGGCAATGCCCCCGGCCAGGGCAGGGGCACGGTCACGGCACCCCCAGCAGCAGCCGGGCCACTGCCGCCGCCGCGGACGCGCGGGACGGGTCCAGGGTGGGGGCGAAGCCCTCCGGGGCGGGGCCCGGGGCGCGCCGGGGGCCCGGGGCGCGGCGGGCCAGTTCGCCCAGGGTGCGCCGCACGCCCGGCTCGTACGCCCCGAACGTGCGCCGCAGCAGCGGCAGTACGTCGATGAAGGCGCCTTCCGGGACCGAGACCAGCCAGCCGTCGATCAGCCCCAGCAGCCGCTCGTCGTGGACCAGCAGCGTCCCACCGCCGGGGCCGCCCGCGAACCCCTCGATCCAGCCCGCCGCATCGGCCGGGGAGGCCGCCGGGGAGAGCGCGAGGCCCATCAGGCGGGCCGTCTCCTCGGGCGGGAGCCGCCCCTCGTCCAGCAGCAGCCGCGTCGCCCGGCCGCGTATCAGCCCGGGCACGCCGTCCCGCTCGGACAGCTTGCGCAGGACCGACGCCCAGCGGGCCCGCAGCCCGTCGTCCGCGTCGGCCAGGAGGGCCACCGCCCCGTGCACCCCGTCCAGGTGGCCCCGCAGCTCCGCGGCCCCGTCGGTGTCGAGCCCGGCCGCGCAGGCCGACGGCAGGGCCACGCAGATCCGCTCGGCCAGCCCGGCCGCGACCGTGCCGAGCGCCGCCGAGTCCGTGCCCCGGACGTCCCCGTACCGCAGCGAACGGGCCAGCGCGGGCAGCGCCTCGGCGAGCCGGGCCACATCGGTGTCCAGCGCCGCCAGGTCGGCCAGGGCCCGCAGCACGGCGGGCAGCGCCTGCGACAGCCCGGCCGGCAGGCACCGCTCGGCCAGGGCCGTGACCTCCCCCAGCTCCCCCGCCCCCGCCGCCTCCGCCTCGGCCTTGGCGGTGGCCGCGCCGAGGACTGTGGTGCCCCAGATCCCGGCCTCGGCGACCCGCACCGACAGCTCGGGCTCCCAGCGCAGCCGCCAGGTCTCCCGGAAGGTGCCCGTCCCGGCCCGGGAGGCGGTGGGCACTCCCCAGTCGACCCCGAGCATCCGCAGCCGGTGCAGGAGCAGGGACTTGGCCGCGTCGGTGTCCTTGCGCAGGTCCAGTTCCAGCTCCCGCTCCCGGGCCTCCGCCTTCAGCCGCAGCGAGCGCTGCCGGCGGGTGAGGTCCCGCTGGAGCGGTACGGCGGGCGCCGCGTCCGGTACCTCGCCGAGCACGTCCCCGACGACGAGCCGGTCCTCGACCAGCGCGAGCGGCACGTCGGAGCCGTCGCACATCACCGCCCGCACCGCCTCCAGCGTCTCCCCGAGCCCCGGCACCGGGCGGCCCCGGACGACGGCCAGGGTCTCGGCCAGCCGGACGGCCTCGATGACATGGGACGGGGAGACCTGCCGGCCCTCCTCCCGCAGCAGCCCGGCCACCTTGGTCAGCCAGCGCTCGACGGGCCGGTCCCGGGAGGCGAACAGGTGCGCGTACCAGCCGGGCGAGGTGACGCCCGCGCCGTATCCGCCGGCCCGGGCGAGCCTGCGGTGGGTCCAGGGCACCCAGGTGGTCTCCACCTTGGTCCGGGGCAGCCCGGTGAGCAGGGCCCGGTCGGCCGCGACCGTCGCCTTGGCGCGCAGCGCCGGCACGTGCCAGGCGCCGCACACCACCGCGTAGTCGTCGCCGAATTCCCGGCGGGCGGCCCGCATCCGCTGCCGCATGTGGGCCTCGCGGACCAGGTCGCGGGGGCGGCCGCCGTCCCCGTAGGCCTCGCGCAGGGCGCCCATGGCCTCCTCCAGTGCCCGGAAGGCGGCCAGCGGGTCCCGTACCGGCCCGCCGCCCCGGTGTTCGACGACGTCCTCCCACCACTGCTCCGGGTCCTCGTACCCGGCGGTCTCCGCGAGCACGGCGAGCGGGTCCACCGGCAGCCCGGCGGCCCGCGACTCCGCTTCCTCCTCCGTCTGCGGCTCGGCCAGGGTGTGCGCGGCGGGGAGGTCGACGAAGCGCACCGGGACGTCCCCGGCCTGGGCCCAGCGGATGGCCGCCCATTCCGGGGAGAAGCCGGCCAGCGGCCAGAACGCGGCCCGGCCCGGATCGTCCGCCGCGTGCGCGAGCAGGGCGACGGGCGGCCGCATCCCCGGCTCGGCGGCCAGGGCGAGCAGCGCGTCCCCCTCGGGCGGGCCCTCGATCAGCACGGCCCGCGGCTGCGCGTGGTCCAGCGCGGCCCGCACCGCCCGGGCGGATCCCGGCCCGTGGTGGCGGACCCCGAGGAGCAGCGGTCCGGCGCCGGCCGGGCTCATGCCGTCACCTCCCGGCAGGCGCGGTAGAAGTCCTTCCAGCCCTCGCGCTCGCGGACGACCGCCTCCAGGTACTCCTGCCAGACGACGCGGTCGGCGGCCGGGTCGCGGACGACGGCGCCGAGGATCCCGGCGGCCACGTCGGAGGGGCGCAGGACCCCGTCCCCGAAGTGCGCCGCGAGGGCGAGGCCGCCGGTGACCACGGAGATCGCCTCGGCGGTGGAGAGCGTGCCGCTGGGGGACTTCACCTTCGTGCGGCCGTCGCCGGTGACGCCGTCGCGGAGCTCGCGGAAGACGGTGACGACCCGGCGGATCTCCTCCAGTCCCTCGGGCACGGCGGGCAGGTCCAGGGCACGGCCCATCTGGCCCACGCGGCGGGCGACGATGTCGACCTCGTCGTCGGCGGTGGCGGGCAGCGGCAGGACGACGGTGTTGAAGCGGCGGCGCAGGGCGCTGGAGAGCTCGTTGACCCCGCGGTCGCGGTCGTTGGCGGTGGCGATGAGGTTGAAGCCGCGCACGGCCTGCACCTCCTCGCCGAGCTCCGGTATCGGGAGGGTCTTCTCGGACAGGACCGTGATGAGGGTGTCCTGGACGTCGGCGGGGATGCGGGTGAGCTCCTCGACGCGGGCGGTCGTGCCCCGGGCCATGGCCCGCATGACGGGGCTGGGGACGAGGGCCTCGCGGCTGGGGCCGTCGGCGAGGAGGCGGGCGTAGTTCCATCCGTAGCGGATGGCCTCCTCCGGGGTGCCGGCCGTGCCCTGGACCAGCAGGGTGGAGTCCCCGCTGACGGCGGCGGCCAGGTGTTCCGAGACCCAGGTCTTGGCGGTGCCGGGGACGCCGAGCAGGAGGAGGGCGCGGTCGGTGGCCAGGGTGGTGACGGCGACCTCGACGATCCGGCGCGGGCCGACGTACTTGGGCGTGATCACCGTGCCGTCCGCGAGCGTGCCGCCCTGGAGGTAGGTGGCCACCGCCCAGGGGGAGAGCTTCCAACGGGCCGGGCGGGGCCGGTCGTCGGCGGCTTCCAGGGCTTTCAGTTCGTGCGCGAAGGCGTCTTCCGCGTGCGGTCGCAGTGCCTCGGTGCCGGTGTCGTTCCCGTGCGTGCTCATGGTCCCCCTCCAGTGCTCGGCAGCCGCTCCCGACTGCTGTACCCACGGTGCACCACGCCACTGACAACGCCCCCTGTTCGAGGCGTCGTTGCAGGTCAGGGCGATTGTCAGTGGGGGTCTCTACGGTGGTTCCCATGACTGAGCAGGGGGTCCGCTGGACGGCGGAACAGGTACTGGCTCTGGCTCCTGACGAGGCGTCGCGCAAGGCGGGGGGCAGGCTGGGCGCGGCGGGTCCGTGGTCCCAGACCGGAGGTTCCGCTTCCGGCGCGCTGTGGGGGTTGTGCAAGGGCAGCGGCGCCACGCCGTACCGGACGGTCGTCGACCTGGCGGCCCCCGCGTACACGTGCTCCTGCCCGAGCCGGAAGTTCCCGTGCAAGCACGCGCTGGGGCTGCTGCTGCTCTGGTCGGCGCAGGGCCTGGGCGACCCGGCCGAGGCTCCGGAGTGGGCGGCGCAGTGGCTGGCGGGGCGCGCGGCGAAGGCGGCCCGCCCGGCGGCGGCCGGCCCGGTGGACGCCGAGGCGGCGCGCAAGCGGGCCGAGCGGCGCGCGGAGCGGGTCGGGGCGGGCGTCGCGGAGCTGGAGCGGCGGCTGGCGGACCTGCTGCGCGGCGGGATCGCCGGGCAGGGGCAGGCGGGGTACGCGGCGTGGGAGGAGACCGCCGCCCGGATGGTCGACGCCCAGGCGCCCGGACTGGCCTCCCGGGTAAGGGCGTTGGGGACAATACCCGGTTGCGGCTCCGGCTGGCCCGCCCGGATGCTTGAGGAGTTCGCGCTGCTGCACCTGTTGGACCGGGCCTGGCTGGGGGTGTCCGGACTGCCGGAGCCGTTGGCCGCGACCGTCCGGAACCGGGTGGGACTGCCGTCCTCGGCCGAGGGGGAGCCCGTCCGGGACCGCTGGCTCGTGCTCGCCCAGTACGACTCGGTGTCCCCGGACGGACGTCTCACCACCCGCAGGACCTGGCTGCGCGGGCTGGAGGGCGGACGGCCGGCGCTGGTGCTGGACTTCGGACCGCCCGGGCGGGCGCCGGGGCTGGCGCTGCCCGTCGGACTGGTGCTGGAGGCGGAAGTCCGCTTCCGGCCCGGGACGGCGGGGCTCCGGGCAGACCTGGGGGACCGTACCGCTGCCGCGGTGGCGGACCGCTCCGGGGCTCCGCCCGGGGTGGGCACCGGCGAGGCGCTGGAGGCCTACGGGGCCGCGCTGCGGGAGGACCCGTGGCTGGAGTCCTGGCCGGTGGTCCTCGGCCCGGTGATCCCGATACCGGGGGAGGCGGGCGAGGGGGTCTGGCAACTCGCGGACGCGGAGGGGACGTCCGCACTGCCGGTGGCCTCCGGCGGGGGCCGTCCGCGGTCCGCGCTGTGGCAGCTGGCCGCCCTCTCGGGCGGCGGCCCCGTCACGGTGTTCGGCGAGTGCGGCCACCGCGGCTTCACCCCGCTGACCGCCTGGCAGCCCGGCTCGCCCGAGCCGGTGCCGCTGGTCTGAGCAGCCGGGGAAGGGCGCGAACACAACCAGAACGCAGGGGGCCTGGGGGGATCCATGCCGTCTGACGGACCGACATGGAGGACGCGGAGGCGCGGGGGCGCCGACGCGCCGACGAGGAGCCGGGGGGCTTTCATGAACGACAACCACGCCAGCTGAACGGGTTCGTGCGGCACATCAGAGGCTCCGGTCCCGCGCAGGGGACGGGACCGGGGCCGGGCCGGCACGAGCACGAGAGCGAGTACGACCACGCGTACGAGGACGCGTACGAGGACGACGGACCGCCGACAGGGACGACCGACGAGGGAGGGGCCGGATGGACGAGGCCGACGAGACGTACGCGGAAGGGGACTGGGAGGCGCTGGTCACCGCCGCGCTGCTGGGCACCGAGCGGCGGGGCGGCACACCGGAGGCGCTGCTCGACGCGGCGGCCGTGCAGACGCTGCGCCGCCGCGCCGGGCTGCGGCCCGCACCGGCGGCCCGGGCGCCCCAGCCTGCGCCCCGGGACCCGCGCCCGGCGCCGCCGGAAGCGGCCCGGGGGCGGCTCGGGCACCGGCTGGGGGGGCCTGCGTGCGGGGGCGGCGCCGGGGGGGGGGGGGGGCCCCCGGGTAGGACGGTGGTGCTGCCGCACTGGGTGGGCGCCGCCGGG
>NZ_JBHVUQ010000320.1:0-5589 GCF_042884105.1 Streptomyces sp. NPDC058157 | reverse complement strand
CGCCCCCGGGCGCCCCTCCCGGGGCCGGCCCGGCCGCCGGACAGGGCGGAGGCCGGGCCACGGGCTCCCGCCGCCCTGCGGACCCCTTCGGCAAGGCCGGAGACCACGGCGACGGGGAGCCGCCCGCCGGGGCGTACGGGCCCGGGGTGTACGCCCCCGGGGTGCGGCGGCTCGCCGTGCGGGTGGCCGGGCGGGTGCACGAGGCCGCGCGGCGGTGCCTGGGCCCCGGACAGGGGCAGCTCGACCGGGCCGCCTTCGAGGAGCTGTTCCCCTGGCGCACCGGCTGGGCCTCCGCCGTCCTCACCGAGGGCCTCCTCGTCCCCGCGGGCCCCGGCTACCGCTTCGCCCACGAGGAGTTCTCCGACTGGCTCCAGTCCTGCCACCTCGACGTCGCCGGCGCCCTCGACTCCCTCGTCCACTCCGGCCCCGCCGCCCCCGGCCCGCCCGTACCCCGCCACCGGATCGGGCCCGTGCTCGAAGCCCTCCGCAGGCCCCCCTCCGCCGGGACCGCGCAGGAGCCGGCCCGGCTGGTCGACGCCCTGAACGCCTTCGCCGAAGCCCCGCCGGGCGAGGTGCACCCCGACCGGGTCTGGTGGGCCGCCCGGCTGCTGCGCGGCACCCTGCTCGGCGCCCCGGACGCCACCCCCCACCTGCCCGTCCTGCACGCCCTCGCCGAGCACGTGGCCCGGGCCGGCCCGCAGGACTTCGGCGGCTGGTTCTGGAACCGGCTCCGGCTGCCCGAGTCCGACCGGCTCGACCTGCTGCGCCGCCTGCTGCCCTCCGACCACCGCTACCTCGAGGCCGCCGGACGCCGCCTCGCCCGCGCCCCGCACCGCGTCCTGCCCCTCCTGTGCACCTGGTTCACCGACGAACGCCGGCTGCGCGGCCGCCCCGGCGCCACCGTGGCCACCGCCGCCCAGGCGCTCCTGCACACCCACCGCGGCCTCGCCCCCGACGACCTGACCGAGGCGCTCGTCGACGCCGCCCACCCCCGCGCCGACGAACTCCTCGCCGTCCTCGCCGAGGACGAGCCCTCCGCGATGTCCCGCGCCGTCGACCGCTGGGCACACGACGACCGCCCCGGCCGCCGCGTGGCCGCCGCCGCGTACGGGCTCGCCACCGCCCCGCACGTCCGCACCCCCGCCGACCGCGAACTGCTGCGCCACGCCGCCGAGGCCCTCCTCGCCCGCCCCGGCGACCTCCCCCTGCACGGCAGCGCCCTCGGGATCCTGCTGCGCGACCCCCAGGCCCGCGCCCGCCGCCTGACCGACGCCCTCGACTGCTTCCGCGACCCCGACCGCGGCTCCCGGCTGCCCGCCTCCGCCCTGGTCGCGGCCCTGCCCGTACTGCCCGACCCGGACGCGGTGTTCGACGCCCTGCGGGCCCGCGCGGACGGGGAGGTACTGCGCGCCCTGGCCGCGCTGACCACCCCCGCGCTGGCCCGCCGCGCCGGTGACCTCGTACGGGAGCACCTCGTCCGGCACCCCGCCGACGCCCCGCACGCCGCCGCCTTCGTCGACCGGCGCCTGGAGCAGGGCCCGGCCGCCGCTCCCGTGCTGCGCCCGCTGGTCCTGGCCCTGCTGCGGACCGCCCCGCCGCCGGTACGGGCCGCGCTGGCCGGCGTACTCGCCGCGCCCGGCGGCGAGCCCGGCTCGGTGCTGCGGGCCGAGCTGGCCGAGACCCTGCTGCGCGAGGAGCCCGACCCGCAGGTGCTCGGCGCCTTCCTGACGGCCCTCGCCGCCGCGACCCGCGCCCGCCCCGAGGAACGCACCCGCGAGCTGCTCCGCCGCACCGGCCGGCAGCTGCTGCGGACCCCGGGCGGGCCCGAGGTGTTCGAGCAGCGCACCGTGGAGCTGGTCCGGGCCGACCCGGTCTTCGGGGCCCTGGTGGCCCGCTGGCTGGCCGAGTCCGGGGTGGAGGCCGCGGCCCTGCTCGGACCGGGCGCCCGCCGCACCGTGGAGACCCTCAGCCGATCCGCCCACGACGTCACCTGAGCGGACTCCGATGCGGGGACCGGGCCACCGGCATGGCAGTCTTAGACCTGCAATCGGCAATCCCGTACAGGGACTACAAGGGTTCGGGCGAGGAGCGGTCACAGTGCAGCGCTGGCGTGGCTTGGAGGACATCCCCCAGGACTGGGGACGCAGCGTCGTCACCATCGGCTCCTACGACGGTGTGCACCGCGGACACCAGCTGATCATCGGACGGGCCGTGGCGAAGGCCCGCGCCCTGGGCGTGCCGTCGGTCGTCGTGACCTTCAGCCCGCACCCCAGCGAGGTCGTGCGCCCCGGCAGCCACCCGCCGATCCTGGCCCCGTACGACCGCCGCGCCGAGCTGATGGCCGGCCTCGGCGTCGACGCCCTGCTGATCCTGCCCTTCACGGCGGAGTTCTCCCAGCTGTCCCCGGCCGACTTCATCGTCAAGGTGCTGGTCGACAAGCTGCACGCGCGCACCGTCATCGAGGGCCCCAACTTCCGCTTCGGCCACCGGGCCGCCGGCAACGTCGACTTCCTGCGCGAGCTGGGCTCCACCTACGACTACGAGGTCGAGGTCGTGGACCTGGTCGAGTGCGGCGAGGCGGGCGGCGGCGTGCCGTTCTCCTCGACCCTGGCGCGCAGGCTCGTCGCCGAGGGGGACATGGACGGCGCCGCCGAGGTCCTGGGCCGCCCGCACCGGGTCGAGGGCGTCGTGGTGCGCGGTGCCCAGCGCGGGCGTGAACTCGGCTACCCGACGGCCAACGTGGAGACGGCGCCGCACACCGCGATCCCGGCCGACGGGGTGTACGCGGGGTGGCTGACGGCGGACGGCGAGCGGATGCCGGCGGCGATCTCCGTCGGCACGAACGTGCAGTTCGACGCGACCGAGCGGACCGTGGAGGCCTACGCGATCGACCGCGTCGGGCTCGACCTGTACGGCAAGCAGGTGTCGGTGGACTTCCTCGCGTACGTGCGCGGGATGGCGAAGTTCGAGTCGCTCGACGGGCTGCTGGAGGCCATCGCCGACGACGTGAAGCGGGCGCGCGCCCTGACGGACGCCTTCGACGCGGCACGCCGCTGAGGGGTCGCCGCCCCGGTCCCTGACACACCGGAGGGCCCCTGTCGTCCCGGGACGACAGGGGCCCTCCGGCGTTCGTCGCCCCTCAGCCGAGCCGCGGGTCGCGCGGCGGCTGCCCGGGCTGCTGCGGGGCCGGGGCCGGGGCCGGTGCCGGGGCCTGCGGCCAGGGCTGCCCGGGCTGCGGATAGGGCTGCTGCCCGTACGGCTGCTGGTACGGCCCCTGGGGCTGCTGGGGCGGCTGAGGCTGGGGCTGCTGGGGCGGGGCGTACTGCTGGGGCTGCTGCGGAGCGCCCCACTGCCCCTGCGCGGTCTGCTGCTGGGCCCGTACGAAGTCCTCCGCGACCAGGGCGGAGAGGTTGAAGTACGCCTCCCGCGTCTTGGGCCGCATCAGGTCGAGGTCCACCTCCGCGCCGGCCGCGAGGTGCTCGTCGAACGGCACCACGACGACACCCCGGCAGCGCGTCTCGAAGTGCTGCACGATGTCCTCGACCTTGATCATCTTGGCGGTCTCGCGGACCCCGGAGATGACGGTGATCGAGCGCGAGACGAGATCCGCGTAACCGTGGGCGGAGAGCCAGTCGAGCGTGGTGCTCGCACTGCTCGCCCCGTCCACGGACGGGGTGGAGATGATGATCAGCTGATCGGCCAGGTCCAGGACCCCGCGCATGGCGGAGTACAGGAGCCCGGTGCCCGAGTCGGTGAGGATGATCGGGTACTGGCGGCCGAGCGTCTCTATGACGCGGCGGTAGTCCTCGTCGTTGAAGGTCGTCGAGACCGCCGGGTCCACGTCGTTGGCGATGATCTCCAGCCCGGAGGGCGCCTGCGAGGTGAACCGCCGGATGTCCATGTACGAGTGCAGGTACGGGATCGCCTGGACCAGGTCCCGGATCGTCGCCCCGGTCTCGCGCCGGACGCGGCGGCCGAGGGTGCCGGCGTCGGGGTTCGCGTCGATGGCCAGGATCTTGTCCTGCCGCTCGGTGGCCAGCGTGGCGCCGAGGGCGGTGGTCGTCGTGGTCTTGCCGACGCCGCCCTTGAGGCTGATCACGGCGATCCGGTAGCAGGACATCACCGGCGTCCGGATCAGCTCCAGCTTGCGCTGGCGGTCGGCCTCGGCCGCCTTCCCGCCGAACCGGAACCCGGAACGGGTGGGCCGGGCCTTCTGCTTGGCCCGGATCAGCCGGTCGGAGGACAGCTCGACGGCAGCGGTGTACCCCAGCGGCGCACCGGGCCCCTGACCGGGCGGCTGCTGCTGGTACGGCCCCTGCGGCACCCCGTACGACTGCGGCGGCTGCTGCGCGGCGACGGGCGGGAACCCGTACCCGTGCGGGGCGGCGTCCTGCGGCGCGGCACCCTGCGGTGCCTGGGGCTGCGGCGGCACCCCGTACGGCTGCGGCGGCTGGGCCGGCTGCTGCGAGCCGACGGGCGGGAACCCGTACCCCTGCGGGGCGGCGTCCTGCGGCCCGGATGCCTGAGGCTGCGGCGGCTGGGCCGGCTGCTGCGCGGCGACGGGCGGGAACCCGTACCCCTGCGGGGTGGCGTCCTGCGGCCCGGGTGCCTGCGGCTGGGGCGGCTGTGCCGGCTGCTGCGCGGCGGCGGGCGGGAATCCGTACCCCTGTGGGGCGGGTGCCTGCGGCGGGGCGTCCTGCGGGGTCTGGGGCTGCTGCGGCGGCACCCCGTACGGCTGGGGCGGCTGCTGCGAGCCGACGGGCGGGAATCCGTACCCCTGCGGGGCGGCGTCCTGCGGCCCGGGCGCCTGCGGGAACCCGTACCCCTGGGGTGCGCCGGAGGCGAAGGCGGGCGGCAGCGGGGGCAGCGCCCCGCCGACGGCCACCCCCTCGGCCGGAGTGGCGGTCCGCCCCGCAGCATCGGCGACCCCGCCGACGGGCGCGGCCGGAGGGAACCCCGGGACGGCATCCGCAGGCACTGCCGCGGGCGACGCGTCACCCGGACCCGCCGACGCATCGGCGACAGGAGCCGCAGGCGGCTGCCCGACCGGAGCATGAGCGTCTGCGCCCCCGACCGCCGGCGGCGGGACGAGGGGAACGGCATCGGCCGGCGGCTGCGCAACCGGAGCCACCGGGAGGGCCGGGGCCGGATCCGTCGACCCGGCCGGGAGACCGGGGACGCTCGCGCCGAGGGAACCAGCGGCGGCAGCCGCCGGCACACCGGCAACGGCATCGCCCGGTGCGGCAGGCGGGAACACGGGGTCGGTCGCCACGGACATCGGCGGCACGGTGGGCACGGCGAACGGCGCAGCAGCCGCAGGCTGCGCAGGCACGACCGACTCACCGGCCGCCCCCGCAGCGGCACTGGCGTCTGCCGGGAACGGCGCCGCAGGCGGGGGAGTTGCACTCCCCGGGAACGCACCGGCGGCCGCGGCCCCGGCCGTGGCCTCGGCCGTTCCCGCAACCGCTGCCGCAGGCGGGCCAGTCGGCGCGGCACCGGCACCGGCCCCCGCCGCGACCGCACCGGCGGGCGGGACAGCCGACTCGGCACCCGCACCCGCAGGGAACGCACCCGCGGGCGGGGCAGCGG
>NZ_JBHVUQ010000319.1:0-5631 GCF_042884105.1 Streptomyces sp. NPDC058157 | reverse complement strand
CAGGGGGGACCCTGTGGGAGAGTAGGACGCCGCCGAACAATCATTGTGGGAAAGCCCCGCACCAGTCATGGTGCGGGGCTTTTCTGCGTTTAGGGGTCGATCGGCGGCCGGCCGTAGTGTGCATGTATGACCAGCGATGTTGCGGCCCGGGACGGCCGGGTACCGACGCGGCGGGCGGCCGGCTACGACGTCGCCGTCACGGTGCTCCTGTTCCTCGCCGCGGCCACGGGCTGGAGCGACATGCTCCTCCTGGTCTCGGGGAGCGTGGTGCCCGGCTGGGCGCTGTGCGTCGTCCTGTTCTGTGCCGCCGGCCTCCTCGCCGGCGTCCGTGCCGTGCGGTTCGGCCCGGACGCACCGCGCCGTTCCCGCCCGATGGGCCTCGTACGGGGAGTCGCGTTCACCGCGGCGGCGTTGAGCTGTGCGGTCGGTGCGCTCGACGAGCTGGGAGCGGAGTACCACGTCCTGCACCCCACGGGCCCGGGAGGCTGCACCGCCGTCGTTCGCGAGACCTCGTTCCTGGTGCTCGGCAGTGGCGACGTGTACGCGGTCGGCCCGAGCCGCATCGGCTGGCGGCCGTCGGGCTCCTGGATCGCGGATGACGGCCACCGGCCCGTCGCCGCGGGAATGTACGAGCTCCACTGGAGCGAACGCGGGGGCCACGGCACGCTCAGCGTCCACGGCACCGCCACCGATCCGATCGTCTCGGGCGGCCTGGCGAGCGTCGACTGCGGGATCTGACATGCCTCCCGGGTGATCGTTTGACATGGAGTGCACTCCAAGACCTAGCGTCATGGACAGACGGTTTCCAGCACGGGGAGGCACCAGAATGACCGACGCACGTATCCGGAACTTGGGCGAACTCGCAGTGTCCGCACAGGGGTTGGGCTGCATGGGAATGAGCCACGGCTACGGGGACTCCGACGACGCGCAGTCGATCGCGACCATCAACCGGGCCCTCGACCTCGGCGTGACCCTCCTGGACACCGCCGACTTCTACGGCGTCGGACACAACGAGGAGCTCATCGGGCGGGCCGTCGCCGGGCGGCGCGACGAGGCGGTCATCGCGACGAAGTTCGGCTTCGCCAACCGGCTGGGCGAGCCCGTCGTGATCCGCGGCGACGCCGCCTACGTGCGCCAGGCGTGCGAGGCTTCGCTCCGACGCCTCGGGGTCGACCACATCGACCTCTACTACCAGCACCGCGTCGACCCTCAGGTCCCGATCGAGGAGACCGTCGGCGCCATGGCCGAGCTGGTCCAGGCCGGCAAGGTCCGCCACCTCGGACTGTCCGAGGCCGGCGCGGAAACGATCCGCCGGGCGCACGCGGTGCACCCGATCACGGCCCTGCAGAGCGAGTGGTCCCTCTGGACCCGCGACCTGGAGGCCGAGGCCGCGCCGGTCTGCCGCGAACTCGGCATCGGGATCGTCCCGTTCTCCCCGCTCGGCCGGGGCTTCCTCACCGGCCGCTACCAGTCGGTCGAGAGCCTGGCGGAGACGGACATCCGGCGCACACAGCCGAGGTTCGCCGACGGCAACCTCGACCGGAACCTGGCGATCGTCGCCAAGCTCGAGGAACTGGCCGCCGCCAAGGGCGTCACCGCCGGCCAGCTCGCCCTGGCCTGGGTGCAGCACCGAGGCGAGGACGTCGTCCCGATCCCCGGCACCCGGCGGCAGAAGTACCTCGAGGAGAACCTCGCCGCCCTGTCCGTCGAGCTGAGGCCCGAAGACCTGGCCGCCATCGAGGCCGCGGCCCCCGGCGAAGGGATCGCGGGCGCCCGCTACGACGCGACGAGCCTGACCTTCGTCGACCGCTGATGGGCGCGGCACGGCGCTACCGGTATGTGGGTCCGGCCGAGTTGCGCAGCCTCGCCCGGCCGGACCGGGCCGGGCAACCCGTGCGCACGCAGGCGGAGTTCGCCGCGTGGCTCGCGGGGCGGACGGCCGGCGAACTGGCCGAGCCCTTCACCTTCGTCGTGGACCGGGCGGGCGCCCTGCGGCTGGCGCCCCGCCGCAGTGAGCACGTGGTGTGCGCCGGCGGGGACGAGGTCCTGTGCGCCGGGGAGATCGGCTTCCGGCTCCGTGCGGAGTCCGGGCGCCGGGAGGTGGAGACGGTCGGCAACCAGTCGACCGGCTACTGCCCGGACACCGGCGCGTGGCCGCCCCTGGCCGAGGCGCTCGACCGGGCGGGGATCGGCCGGCCGGCCGGCTTCACGTACGAGGTGGTCTTCCGTCGGTGCCCGGTCTGCCGGGAGGTCAACGTGGTGCGCGAGGGGTACTTCTTCTGCGTCTTCTGCGACGGGGAACTCCCGGCGCGGTGGAACGTGGACTGAGGGGGAGGCGGCTCAGGGCTGCCGGAGGACGGCCAGCGCCTCCTGGACGCGGCCGAGGGTGATCAAGTGCTCGGCCAGGTCCCGGGAGTTGCCCGAGGCGTGGGCGCCGAGGACGGTCACGGCCTCCTCCAGGCGGCCGCCCTCGGCGAGGAGCCCGCCCAGGGCGGACGCCCCGTACCAGGTGTCGCCCTCCGGGTGGGCCCGTACCTGGGCGATCGCCTCCTCGCGTCGGCCGCAGGCGGCCAGCAGCGGGAGCCGTGCCTCGAAGAAGGCCCAAGCCTCGTCGCTGTCGTGGGGGTCGAGGGTGTCGAGGAAGGCCAGGCCCTCCTCCGCCCGGCCGAAGTCGGCGTACAGGGAGCACAGGGTGCGCACCAGCCAGTCCTCCGGGCCCGGGCGAAGCTCCCCGAGCGAGCGGAGCACCGCCACCGCCTCCTCGACCCGGCCGTGCCGCCCCAGGAGCTCGGCCAGCCGAAGGGCCCGGAAACGCCGGAGCTCCTGCGAGCCCTCCGGCATCCGGTACACGGCGATCGCCCCCTCCACGTCGCCGCGTTCCTCCAGCAGCTCGGCGAGCCGCCGCGCGGGCCCCTCCAGTTCCGCGGCGTACGTCCGCAGCTCCCCGATCCGGTCGTGGCGGGCCAGCAGGTCGGCGAACCGGTCATGGGCGTGCCAGGAAGACCCGGCGGAGCGGGGGCGCAGCAGGGCGATCGCCTCGTCGACGCGGCCCCGGCGTTCACGGACCGTGGCGAGCAGGTCCTCCTCCAGGGCGGGCGAGGGGGCGGCGCCGACGCGGGCGGCGAGCAGCGCGGCGACGTCCTCGTCCCGGCCCGCGGGCGCGGCCACCTCGACCAGGACGGTGACGAGGAACCCGTCGCCCGCGTGCGGCAGGAGGAGTTCGAACGCCTCCCCGGCCCTCCCGTGCCGGGCGAGCAGACGCGCGAACGAGGCCATGGCCGGCCGGTCGCCGACCCGGGCGTGCGGGCGGGCCAGGGCGATGGCCTCGTCGGGCTTCCCCCACTGCTCCAGCAGCCCGGCCGCGGCCTCGACCGCGGTCCACCAGCCCGTGGCCACGTAGGGCGCGAGCACCTCCCGGGCTTCGGCCCACCGCTCCCGTCCGGCGAGCCGCCGCGCCAGCTCCTGCGCGCAGAACCACTCCCCGCGCCCGGCCTGGCGCGCGACCTCCTCGGTGTGCCCGAGGTCGAGCAGCCGGGTGACCAGGTACGGGGTGATGCAACGGGAGTACGACCGGAACCGGCCGTCGAGCTCAGCGGCGTCCACGGCCACGCACCCTAGCCGCTGCCGTCCGCCGGACCGGTTCGAGGGCCTCGACCACATCGTGCACGAGACCTCGTCGGGCGCGTCCGCGCCGACCGCCTCCTGTGCCGCACCGGTCACCGGCCGGCGGGCAGCGCCTGACCGAGGTGTCCGGCCGATCGGCAGGTGCCCCGGACACGGTCCGGGCAGGTCCTAGGGGATCAGGACGACCTTGCCGTGGTTGCGGCGCTGTTCGATGACCGTGTGGGCGCGGGCCGCCTCCGCGAGGGGGATCTCCTCGTGGACGGTCGTGCGCAGGGTGCCGGCCGCGCGCTGCTCCCAGAGCTCGCGCTGCCAGCGGGCGTACAGGTCGGGGCGGCCGACGGCGACGGCCCGCATCTGGAAGCCGATCATCGAGGCGCCGCGCACCAGGAGCTCGTACGCCTCCACCGTGCCGCCGCCGGAGCTGAAGGCCACCAGTCGGCCGCCCATGGCGAGGGCGCGCACGGCCG
Organism: Streptomyces sp. NPDC058157; assembly: GCF_042884105.1. Classification (NCBI taxonomy): domain Bacteria; kingdom Bacillati; phylum Actinomycetota; class Actinomycetes; order Kitasatosporales; family Streptomycetaceae; genus Streptomyces; species Streptomyces sp. NPDC058157. The sequence goes on along the minus strand of NZ_JBHVUQ010000319.1, from coordinate 1,540 downwards.
GGCCGAGGAGCTCGCCGCCGACGCCGTCGAGGATGACGTCGTACGGGGCGCCCCAGTCGGCGTCCTCGTACAGCACGACCTCGTCGGCGCCCAGGGTGCGGACGAACGCGGCCTTGTCGGCGCTCCCGACCGCCGCGACGACGCGTCCGGCCCCTCCGGCCCGGGCGAGCTGGAGGGCGAGGGTGCCGACCGCGCCGGCGGCCGCCGTGACGAGCACCGACTCGCCGGGCCGCACGCGCCCGGCCTCGAACGCCCCGCGCGCCACGAGCCCGCTGCGGACGAGGGCGACCGCGTCCACGGCGGTGGCGTCGTCCGGGACGGCTGTGGTGAACGCGGCGTCCAGGACGGCGTACTCGGCATAGGCGTCCGCGAAGCACAGCCCGGTGACGCGGTCCCCGACGGTGAAGCCGGTGACGCCGGCGCCGGTGGAGACGACGGTCCCGGCGATCTCCCCGCCGAACGAGACGGGCCCGCTGCCCTCGCGGACCTTGCGGACGGTGGGCAGCGTGACGCCGATGGCCTCGGCGCGGACGAGCAGTTGGCCGGGCCCCGCCTGCGGGCGGTCGACCTCTTCGGCGACGAGGACTTCGGGCCCACCGTCGACCTCATGGCGGATGCGCAGCACAGGACCTCCCCGATCCGGATCCATATTCATTGGGCATCCCAACGATAAGCAGAAGATCGTTGGGAAGTCCAATGATTCCTGGGTAGGGTGGCGCCATGGTCGAGCCCCAGCCCACGCCCCCTCCTTCACCGTCGGCCCTCGCGCACATCCAGTCCCTGCCCAGCTGGCTCGCCGGCCGGGTCGCGGCGCGCGGGCGGGGCCTGGTCGCCGACGCGATCGCGGCGGAGGGGCTGAAGCCGATGCAGCACGCGGTACTGGCCGCCACGGCCGCGTACGGCCCCGTCGCCCAGGCGGAACTCGGCCGCCGGCTCGCGGTGGACCCGAAGGACATGGTCGGGATCCTCAACCACCTCCAGGGGGCGGGCCTGGTCCTGCGGACCCCGGACCCGTCCGACCGCCGCAAGAACGCGGTGACGGTCACCCCGGAGGGAGAGGCGGTCCTGGCCCGCTGCGCGACCCTCGCGGAGATCGCGAACGAGCGGCTCCTGGCGCCCCTGACGGCCGATGAGCAGGGCGTGCTGATGGCGCTGTTGAGGCGCATCCACGAGGCCCCCGCCTCGTTTTGACACCCCTGGGGGCCGGATGTAGAGTCAAACGGTTGCCTCGAACCGGACAGGTTCGGCGACACCCACCCCTCAGCGAATCGAATTCCATGTGGGGTGCACTCGACTCTTCATTCGGATCGTCGAAGCCGGGAAATCCGGTGGAAAACTTCTGATAGAGTCGGAACCGCCGGAAAGGGAAAGCGCGAAAGCGAAGGACCTGGAAAGCACCGAGGAAATCAAGGCCCGAAAGGATCTGATAGACTCGGAAACGAAGAAAGAACGAAAGCCCGGAGGAAAGCCCGAGAGGGTGAGTACAAAGGAAGCGTCCGTTCCTTGAGAACTCAACAGCGTGCCAAAAATCAACGCCAGA
>NZ_JBHVUQ010000318.1:0-5636 GCF_042884105.1 Streptomyces sp. NPDC058157 | reverse complement strand
CGGCGCTTGGGCGCGTCGGGGTCGTGTGCCTCGCCCGGCTCCTTGGCGCCGGGCCACGCCTTGGCGACCCGGGCCGCCAGGACGAAGTCCTTGCGCAGCGGGTGGCCCTCGAAGTTCTCGGGGAGCAGGAGGTGGACGAGGTGCGGGTGGTCGGTGAAGACCACGCCGAACATCTCGTACGTCTCACGCTCGTGCCAGGCCGCGCCCGCGTAGACCGCGACCGCCGAGGCCAGGGTCGGGGAGGTGTGCGGCACGGTCGTGCGCAGCAGGAGGCGGCGGACGCGGCCGCCCTCCAGGGCGACGACGTGCGCGCAGATCCGGAAGCCGGTGCCCGGCTCGTCGACCGCGCTCAGCCAGTCGAAGTAGGTGCAGCCCAGCTTGTCGCGGGCGATCTCCAGCGAGGCGATCCAGGAGCCGGCCGGGACGTCGACGGTGAGGACGTCGTACGCGACCGAGGCCACGGCCTCGGCGCCGAAGACGGCCGGTGCCGCGTCGGGGAGGGAGTCGTAGAGGTTCACGCGCCGGCCCCCGGGGCGGGCGGGGGCGTGACCAGGCCGCTGGTGAGCTGCGCGACGGACGGCCCGTCCGCATACCGCTCGGCCAGCGACTCCCGGGCGATCTTCTCCTGGAGCTTGAGGATGCCCTGGAGCAGCGCCTCGGGGCGCGGCGGGCAGCCGGGCACGTAGACGTCGACGGGGATGATCTGGTCGACGCCCTTGGTGACCGAGTACGAGTCCCAGTAGGGGCCGCCGCAGTTGGAGCAGGCGCCGAAGGAGATGACGTACTTCGGTTCGGGCATCTGCTCGTAGAGCCGCTTGACGGCCGGGGCCATCTTGTCCGTCACCGTGCCCGAGACGATCATCAGGTCGGCCTGGCGCGGGCCCGGCGCGAAGGGGATGACACCCAGGCGGATGAAGTCGTGCCGCGCCATGGACGCGGCGATGAACTCGATCGCGCAGCAGGCGAGCCCGAAGTTGAAGACCCACAGGCTGTAGCGGCGGCCCCAGTTCAGGACCACCTTCATCGGCTCGGGGGCCAGACGGGAGAGGACCCCCAGTCGCCTGGGTTCCGGGAGGGATACGGGCTCCGGTGTCACGGCAGCCGGTGTCACGTCCATTCGAGGACGCCCTTCTTGTACGCGTAGAGCAGGCCCACGGCCAGGAATCCCAGGAAGACGAACATCTCCACCAGGGTCGTGGCGCCGTAGCCGGCGGCGGCGAACACCGTCGCCCACGGGAAGAGGAAGATCGAGTCGACGGCGAAGATGACGTAGAGGAACGCGTAGACGTAGTAGCGGACCTGGGTGTGTGCCCAGCCCTCCCCCACGGGGTCCACGCCGCACTCGTACGTCAGCAGCTTCTCGGGGGTCGGGACCACGGGCCGCAGCAGGCGGCCGGCGCCGAAGGCCACGGCGACGAAGAGCACGCCGAGGACGGCGAGCAGGCCGACGACCGAATAGCTGTGGAAGTAGTCCGCGGCGGTCACGGCCCCGGTCGATACCGTTGGTTCGGGCACGTCCGTTCCTCGCTCCTCGGCCACTGTCGACGTTCTCGATGATCTGGTACGGACGGGAGTCTAGGCCCTGGTCCGCACAGGGTGGGGTTACCCCCCGTTTACTCCCGCCTGGCCACCCCATGGCATTGCCGGGGTGGAATTGGCAGGCTGACCGCATGACCGCGAACGATCATGCCCCCGCCCTCCCTCCCGTCCGGCCCGCTTTTGACGGGGTCACATGGAAGGAGATCGCCTACCTGCTGACCAATCTGCCGGTGGCGTTGATCGGATTCGTTTACACGGTTGTCATGCTTGCGACGGCCGGCGGGCTGGCCGTGACGGTGATCGGGCTGCCGGTGCTGGTGGTCGGCCTGCACCTGGCCCGGGTGCTGGGGGTGCTCGAACGCGGGCGGGCGCGGGCCCTGCTGGGTGTGCGGGTCGACGAGCCGAGTGCGCTGCCGGGGCCGCGCCGCTCCGGCGGGTTCTTCCCCTGGCTGTGGGCGGGGATCAAGGACCCGGTGGCGTGGCGGACCGTGCTGTTCGAGCTGGTCCGGCTGCCCTGGGGGGTGCTGACCTTCAGTATCGCCCTGGTGGGGCTGTTCCTGCTGTGGCCGGTGCTGCCGTATGTCGTGCGGCTGCTCGCGAACCTCGACCGGCTGATGGTACGGGGTCTGCTGTCGCCCTCAGACGAGCTGGAGCGGCGGATCGCCGAGCTGGAGTCGGGGCGCGGGGTGGTCGTGGACACGGCGGCGGCCGACCTGCGGCGGATCGAACGGGACCTGCACGACGGGGCGCAGGCGCGGCTGGTGGCGCTGGCGATGGGGCTGGGCCTGGCGAAGGAGAAGCTGCTGGAGGACCCCGAGGGCGCGGCGGCGATGGTCGACGAGGCGCACGGGGAGGTCAAGCTCGCCCTGCAGGAGCTGCGGGACCTGGCGCGCGGGATCCATCCGGCGGTGCTGACGGACCGGGGGCTGGACGCGGCGCTGTCGGCGGTGGCGGCGCGGTGCCTGGTGCCGGTGAAGGTGTCGGTGCGGCTGGAGGAGCGGCCGGCGGAGGCGATCGAGGGGATCGCGTACTTCGTGGTGTCGGAGCTCCTGCAGAACGTGAGCAAGCACGCGGCGGCGCGGGGTGCGGGGGTCGAGGTGTGGCGGGAGGAGGCGCGGCTGCTGATCCGCGTCGCGGATGACGGGCGGGGCGGGGCGCGGATGTCCGGGGGGAGCGGGCTGGCGGGGCTCGCGGAGCGGGTGCGGGCCGTTGACGGGGGGTTCGTGGTGGAGTCCGCCCCGGGGGCGGGGACGGTGGTGGTGGCCGAGTTGCCGTGGCGCTCGCGCGGCTGAGGGGGGTGGCGGGGCCGCCTGGGGGGCGGTGCCGCCTGTGGGCGGTGCCGTCTGTGGGCGGTGCCGTCCGGGAGGGCGGGGTCGGGGGTGCCGCTGCGCGGAGCTGCTCCCCGCCCCGCCCTTTCTCCGTTTCCCGGGCAAGCCCCGGACCCCTTCTGGGGGCTCCGCCCCCAGACCCCCGCGCCTCAAACTCCCCCAGCTACCGCTGGGAGGGGCCCCCAGGCGAGGCTGGATAGTGCCCGGCGTGGGTGGGGTTAACCCCCCTGGTGAGAGGCCTACCCGCCGGATGGTTCGCGGGTCGGCGGCGGCGGAGGGTGGAGGGGTTGATGGATGGGATGAAGGGTGGGTCGGGAGTATGGCGAGGGTTCGGGATGTGGTGGGGGCGCCCGTGGCGGGGCGGACCTGGCGGGAGTTGCTGTATCTGGTGGTCGGGCTGCCGCTGAGCTGCGTGTACTTCGGGCTGGCGATCGCCGGGCTGGCCGCCGGGGCCGGGTTGCTCGTGACCTTCGTCGGGGTGCCCGTGCTGGCCGGGGTGCTCGCCATGTGCCGGGGGTTCGGGATCGTGGAGCGGGCCCGGGTGCGGGGGCTGCTGCGGGTGCCGGTGCGCGAGCCGGCGCCGGTGCGGGCGGGGAAGCCGGGGGTGCCCGCGGCGGTGGGGGCGCTGCTCAAGAGCGGGAGCGCCTGGCGGCACGCGCTGTACTCGGTGATCCACTTCCCCTGGGCGGTGTTCGCCTGCTGCCTCGCGCTCACGCTCTGGGGCTACGGGTGGAGCATGCTGCTGTACCCGCTGTGGTTCTGGGTCTTCCCGGCCTTCACCGATCAGCCGGGGCTCCAGCTGTTCCAGAACGGCGACTACACCTTCTACCTCGATTCCCCCCTGGCCGTCGCCGCCGCGAGCGCGCTCGGGCTGGCCTTCACGCTGGCCACCCCCTGGGTCGTCCGCGGCCTGGTGACCGTCGACCGGGTGCTGGTCACCGGCCTGCTGGGGCGGTCCCGGCTCGACGACCGGGTCAGTGAGCTGGAGTCCGACCGCGGGGTGGTCGTCGACACCGCCGCCGCCGACCTGCGGCGGATCGAGCGGGAGCTGCACGACGGGGCGCAGGCCCGCCTCGCGGCGCTGGCCATGGACCTCGGGCTCGCGAAGGAGAAGCTGGCCGAGGACCCGCGGACCGCCGCCCGCATGGTGGACGAGGCGCACGGGGAAGTGAAGATCGCCCTGCAGGAGCTGCGGGACCTGGCGCGCGGGATCCACCCCGCCGTGCTGACCGACCGCGGGCTGGACGCGGCGCTGTCGGCGGTGGCGGCACGGTGCGCGGTCCCGGTGCGGGTGGAGGTGGACCTGCCGGCCCGGCCCGCGCCGGCGGTCGAGGGGATCGCGTACTTCACCGTGTCCGAGCTGCTGCGGAACGTCGCGGGGCACGCGGGGGCGCGGAGCGCCGGCGTGGACGTGTGGCGCTCCGGGCGGCGGCTGATGATCCGGGTCGCGGACGACGGCCACGGCGCGGACGCCGCCTCCGCGGGGACCGCGCTGCCGGCCGGGCTCGCGGAGCGGCTGGACGCGATGGACGGCGTGCTGGTCGTGGACTCGGCGGAAGGCCGGGGCACGGTGGTGACCGCCGAGCTCCCCTGGCGGGACTAGAAGCGCCGGGTGCGTGGCCCGTCCTTGATCCCAGCCGGACCGGAATCGAAGGTTCGGCTGGGATGCTTGGCATGCCGGATGGGTATGCGAGTGGCGGGAGCTTCACAACGTGGAAAACAGGGTGCGGGTCGTCATCGCCGAGGATTCAGTGCTGCTCCGTGAGGGCCTGACCCGGCTGCTGACCGACCGGGGGCACGACGTCGTGGCAGGCGTCGGGGACGCGGAAGCCCTGGTCAAGACGGTCGCGGACCTGGCGGCCGAGGGAGCGCTGCCGGACGTGGTGGTGGCGGACGTGCGGATGCCGCCGACGCACACCGACGAAGGAGTCCGGGCCGCCGTGCAGCTGCGCCGCGACCACCCGGGGATCGGGGTGCTCGTCCTGTCGCAGTACGTGGAGGAGCAGTACGCCACCGAACTCCTGGCCGGTTCCAGCACCGGGGTGGGGTATCTGCTCAAGGACCGCGTGGCCGATGTGCGCGAGTTCCTCGACGCCGTCGTCCGGGTGGCCCGGGGCGGGACGGCCCTGGACCCGGAGGTCGTGGCGCAGCTGCTGGGCCGCAGCCGCAAGCAGGACGTCCTGGCCGGTCTGACCCCGCGCGAGCGCGAGGTACTGGGGCTGATGGCGGAGGGACGGACGAATTCCGCTGTGGCCAAGCAGCTCGTGGTGAGCGACGGAGCCGTGGAGAAGCACGTCAGCAATATCTTCATGAAGCTGGGCCTGTCCCCGAGTGACGGGGATCACCGGCGCGTACTGGCCGTTCTGACCTACCTGAGGTCTTGATCGACTGAGAGTCTGTCAGTCGGGTCGCGCGGCGCCGCCGCCGCGCGACGGCCAGGTGATTTGGAATATTTCGAGTAGAGCACGACGTCTGTCGGAAAGATCGCCTCGCGAGGGGCGGTCCATAATGCGGGCGATCCAGGGACGGATGACGTCGCGGACGTAGGGTTGGCCTTGGGAGCGAACGCCCGCGCCTCGAAGGAGGTCCAGTTCAGTGACCAGCCAGGTCAGTAGCCCGGCCGAGCAGGCCGACGGGGCCGGTGGGGCCATCGGTGAGCAGCGCGGCGCGCCTCGGACCGATGGAGCCGGCAAGGAGATCCGCCGAGTCGACCGGGTGATCATCCGTTTCGCGGGTGACTCGGGTGACGGTATGCAGCTCACGGGTGAC
>NZ_JBHVUQ010000317.1:0-5647 GCF_042884105.1 Streptomyces sp. NPDC058157 | reverse complement strand
CGGGGCGGGGTCGGGGGGCCGGGGGGGGGGGCGGGGGGGGGGCCGGGGCGGGGGCCCCTTTGGGGGGCCGGGCGGGGGGCGGGATGGGGGGCAGGGCCGGGGGCCGGATCCAGCGGGAGGGTCGCCCGTATGCGGAAGCCGCCGTCGGGCCGTGGCCCGGCCTCGATGGTCCCGCCGAGGGCGGCGGCACGCTCCCGCATACCGGCGTGGCCGTTGCCGCTGCCCCCGGCGGGGCCGCCGGTGGCCGGGCCGTCGTCGTCGACCCGCAGTTCGAGGGCGTCGGGCCGCCAGCCGATGCGGATGCGGGCGGTGCGCGATCCGGAGTGGCGTACGACGTTCGTCAGGGCCTCCTGGAGGATGCGGAAGGCCGCGAGGTCCGCTCCGGGCGGCAGGGTGCGGGCCCTGCCGGCGGTCTCGGTGGCGACGGTGAGCCCGGTGGCGGCGGCCTGCCCGACGAGCTCGGGCAGGCGGTCGAGGCCCGGAGCGGGGGCACGCGGGGCGGCTCCGGGGGCGCGGAGGGTGTCGAGGACCTGGCGGACCTCGCCGAGCGCCTCCTTGCCGGCGGCCTTGATGGTGGTCAGCGCCGTACGGGCCTGCTCCGGGTCGGTGTCGAGCAGGGCCAGTCCGACCCCGGCCTGGACGTTGATCACCGAGATGCTGTGGGCGAGCACGTCATGCAGCTCGCGGGCGATCCGCAGCCGTTCCTCGTCGGCCCGGCGGCCCGCGGCGGCCGCCCGCTCGGCCCGCTCCCGCGCCCACTGCTCGCGGCGCAGCCGGACCAGCTCGAAGACGGCGAACATCGCGAGCACCCAGGCCGTGACGCCCAGCTCCTGCCCCCAGGAGCCCGGCCCGTCCCCCGCGGGCGGGAGCCAGGGGTAGAGCCGGTGCGCGATGAGGAGGTGTCCGGCCCAGAGCAGGCCCGCGGCGCCCCAGGCGGCCCCGCGGTGACCGGCGACGACGGCCGCGAAGCAGGCCACGGCCACGGCGGCGAAGACCGGGCCGTAGGGGAAACCGGCCGCGAGGTACACCAGGGTGACGGCGCTGACCCCGTACGCGACGGCGACCGGGTACCGGTGCCGTACCACCAGCAGGGCGGGGCCGGTCAGGAGCAGGATCCGGGCGAAGGCGTCCAGCGGGACCCGGCCGGTGTGCGCCTGGGCCGCCCATCCGGAGCCGGCCTGGGCGACGACCGCGACGAGCAGCGCGGACCGCCAGGCCGGGCCCCGCCCGGTCCGCCGCACCCACTGCCGCCACGGGGGTCCCGGGCTTACGCTCCGCATGTCCATACGATCACGCTAGACCGGCCCCGCCTTCACCCGCGTCACCCGGGCGTAGCGTTCCCGGCGTACTCCCCAGGTAGTACGCCGCTGTACGCCGCCCCGTCCGGATGCGCCCGGCCCGGGCGGCTCCGTCCGGATGCGCCCGGCCCGGGCCGGATCCACGGTGGAGGGATGGAACACGCGCCGATCGTCGTACACCGCGTCTCCCCGTCGGGCGGCCGCCGGGTGAGCCTGCGCGCCGAGGGGCGCGAGACGGTCCTGGGCGTCGCGCACTCGGACGCCGACGTCATCGAGTTCCTGCGCCGCGCCGAGGTGCCGGACCCCGACGAGGTGGTCCTCGGCGGTACGGCCCCGCCCGTCGAATGGCAGGGCGACGCCCCGCACGTGTACGAGGCCGAAACCGCCCCCTCCGACCTCCCCTGACGCCGCGCGCCCTCGGCCCGGCCCGACGGCGACCGTCACGTTCCGGCCATACTTGACGCGCGCATGACATCACGCACGACTTCTCAAGACCCCTGTGGCACGCTCCCAGCGCACTCGGTACCGCCCTCGCACCACACCCCCACAAGGACGTGTCACGGAGGAGCGACATGATGCACCGCGCGAAGATCGCCACAGCGGCCCTGGCCCTCGCGGCCACCCTGGTCAGTGTCGGCAGCGCCGCCGCCCTCGGCCCCACCGCCGATCAGAAGGCCGACGGCGTGATCGTGGTCTCGGGCAACACCTGCACCTGGACCAACGCCCGCACCAGCGCCAATCCCCCCACCTCCCTCACCGTCGACCGCACCAGCATCAACAAGCCCGGCGGCAACCTCGCCTGCGACGGCGGGATCACCGCATCCCTCAACAACAACCCGGCCTTCACGTTCGACGACGCGACCGCCACCGCCCGCACGGACCTGATCGACATCACCGGGAGCCAGAGCTTCGTCTCCTGCCGTTACAAGGCCACGAACATCGTGTGGGACCGCGACGGCACCACCTCACACTCGGCCCCACCGGCCCCGATGGCCCCCGCCGGGTCGCCGGGCCCGATGCGGGGCCTCAGCATGGAAGGAGCTCCGTCCGGGTGAGGAGGCCGGTGATGGCCGATGCGCAGCCCGCTCCGCCGGCCGAAGGCCCCGGGGACGGGCCCCCCGCGCCCGCACCCGGGCCCGCCGCACCCCCACTCGCCCCGGCCCCGGCCCCGGCTCCGGCTCCGGCCGGGCCCCCGGCCCCGCAGCCGGGATCCCCGCCGGCCGGGGCCCCCTCGGCGGGCGGTCTCCTCGACGTCCTCGGGGTGGCCGCCGTCGTCCTGGACGCCGAGGGCCGGATCCGGCTGTGGAGCCCGCAGGCCGCCGCCCTGTTCGGCTACCCCGCCGAAGAGGCCCTGGGCCGGTACGCGGCGAGCCTGCTGGTGGCGGAGGACAACCGGGACGAGGTCCTCGGCCTGTTCGCCCGGGTGATGGCGGGCCAGGGCGCCTGGGCGGGTTCGTTCCCCGTGCGCCACCGCGACGGCCACACCGTCCTCGTCGAGTTCCGCAACATGCGGCTCCAGGCCGACCACGGCGGGATGTTCGCCCTCGGCCTCGCCTCCGAGCAGGCCACCCTGCGCCGGGTCGAACGCGATCTCGCCCTCTCCCTCCGGCTGGTCGACCAGTCCCCGATCGGCCTGGCCGTCCTCGACGCGGACCTGCGGTACGTCCTGGTCAACCCGGCCCTGGAACGGATCAACGGGGTCCCCTCCGAGCGGCACCTCGGGCAGCGGATCGCCGACATCCTCCCCTTCCTGGACGCCGCGGCCGTCGAGGCCAGGATGCGCGAGGTGATGCGGACCGGCGTGCCCGTGCTCGACAACTTCACCACCGGCACGGTCTCCGAGGACGAGGGCGAACGCGCCTGGCTGGTGTCCATCTACCGGCTGGAGGACCAGTCCGCCCGGGTGATCGGCGTCGCCGTGTCGGTGGTGGACGTGACCGAACAGCACCGGGTCTCGGTCTCCGCGGCCCACGCACGGCGCCGCCTGTCCCTGATCGCGGACGCCTCGGTGCGCATCGGCACCACCCTCGACCTGGACATCACCGCCCGGGAGCTGGCCGACGTGGCCGTGCCGGAGATCGCCGACATCGCCGCCGTCGACGTCCTCGACACCGTCCTCACGGGCGGCCGTCCCGGCGACGGCCCCGACGAGCGGGCCGTACGGTTCCGGGCGCTCGCGGTCAAGGCCGGCTACCGCACCCCCGCCGAGGAGGCCGCCGACCCCGTGGGGGACGTGGCCCTGTACCGCACCGACCGGCTGGTGGCGCGCTGTGCCCGCACCGCCCGGCCCGTCCTCGTCCCGCACGTCACCCCGGAGGACCTGCCGCGCATCGCCCGCGACGAGGAGGCCGCCCGGCAGCTGGGCGAGGCGGGGGTGCACTCGTACCTCGCGGTCCCGCTGATCGCCCGCAGCCAGGTCCTGGGCACCCTCGACCTCAAGCGCGCCCGCAACCCCGTCCCGTTCGGCCAGGACGACGTGCTGCTCGCCGCCGAGCTGGCCGCCCACGCCGCCGTGTCCATCGACAACGCCCGCTGGTACCAACGCCAGCGCCACGCCGCCCTCGCCCTCCAGCGCCACCTGCTGCCGCAGCACCCGCCGGACGCCCCCGGCCTGGACATCGCCTACCGCTACCAGCCGGCCGGCGCCGCCCACGAGATAGGGGGCGACAGGGTCGACGTCATCCCGCTCACCGGCGACCGGACCGCGCTGGTCGTCGGCGACGTGATGGGCAGCGGCATCAACGCCGCCGCGACGATGGGGCAGCTGCGGGCCACCGCCAGGGCGCTGGGGCGGCTGGGCCTCGACCCGGCGACGGTCCTCACCCACCTCGACGCGGCCACCGCCGACCTGGGCGAGGCCATGGCCACCTGCGTCTACGCCGTCTACGACCCGCACGCGCGGCTCTGCCACATCGCCACGGCCGGCCACCTGCCGCCGGTGCACCTGCGCCACGGGCGCCAGCCGAGGCTGGTCCAGCTGACCACGGCCGTGCCGCTGGGGGTCGGCGGCGTCCCCTTCCACACCACCGCGTTCACCCTGGACGAGGGCGACGAGCTGGTCCTGTACACGGACGGGCTGGTCGAGACCCGCGACCAGGACATCGACACCCGGCTGCTGATCCTGACCGACCTGCTGGCGGGCCCGCACCGGCCGATCGAGGAGACCTGCGACCTGCTGCTGTCGGCCCTGCGCCGCCCCGACACGCACGACGACGTCGCCCTGCTCATCGCCCGCGCCCACGCCTGAGGCCCGCGCCCGAGGGGCCCGGGCCGGTGTCACGGGTGCGCGGGCCGGGAGCGGACCCTGGCCGTGAGGACGGCGACGTCGTCCTCGGCGTGGCGGGCGTCGAGGCCCGCCACCAGCGCGTCCACGGCCTCCGCCGCGCTCGCGCCGGCCGGCAGCCGCAGGGCCGTCAGCCGGGCCAGGGAGTCGTCGATGTCCTCGCCGCGCCGCTCCACGAGCCCGTCGGTGTAGAGGACCAGGGTCTCCTCGTCGACGAAGGGGTGGGCCGCGGACTCGTACCCGCCCAGGCCCGTGCCGAGCGGCGGCCCGACCGGCACGTCCAGCAGCCGGCCGGTGCCGTCGGCGGCGAACACCGCCGGCGGCAGGTGGCCGGCGCTGGCGAAGAGTGCGGTGCCGCGCGCCGGGTCGACGCGGGCGAGCAGGCAGGTGGCGGGGCGGCGGGCCGCGTCCCGGGCGACCAGGGCGTCGAGCTGGCGCAGCACGCGGTGCGGGGCGAGTTCGGTGGCGGCGACCTCGCGCAGGGTGGAGCGGTAGGCGTTCATGTCGACGGCGGCGTCCAGGCCGTGGCCCATCACGTCGCCGACGACCAGCAGGGTCCGGCCGAAGTGCAGCCGGACCGTCTCGAACCAGTCGCCGCCGACCAGGGCGCTCGGTCCGACGGGCAGGTAGCGGCCGGCGACCAGCAGGTTCGGGTGGGGGCGGCCGGGGTCGGCGACGAGGGCCCGCTGGAGGTCGAGCGCGACGCGTTCGGTGGCGGCGAGCCGGCGGGCGTGGCGCAGGTGCACGGCCGCGACGCGCGCCGCGAAGTGCAGGGCGGCGGCCTCGCGGTCGGTGAAGGCGGAGCCGGTGCGCACCGCGAGGAGGGTGCCGTACGAGGTCCCGTGCCGGGTCAGCGCCACGGACAGGCCGTGCACCGGGGAGCCGCCGGGGCGCAGGGTCCAGCTGCGCAGCGGGTGGCCCTCGTCGACCGCGCGGACGGCGGGCCGGCCGGCGGGCGCCGGGGCGGGGGCGGCGGGGGCGCGGAGCAGGCCCACGGCTCCGGCCGCGGCGACCCGTTCGGTGCGGCCCTCGACGGTCAGGTCGACGGCGGCCGCGTCGGCCAGGG
>NZ_JBHVUQ010000316.1:0-5676 GCF_042884105.1 Streptomyces sp. NPDC058157 | reverse complement strand
GTACGCGATGGCCGAACTGGGCCGTCCCGACGCGGAGGACGGCCGCGTGCCGCCCCCGGCCGGCTCCTGGAGCGGCCGGCCCGAGCGGGCCGCCGAGGCCGCCGTGGCCGCCTGGCTGACCGCCCAGCGGGGGGAGGACATCGGCGGGGCCAGGGCGCTGGCCCGGGCCGCCCTGGCCCCGGAGGCCCGCGCACACGTCCCGCCGGCCGTGCGGGCGGCCGCGGCGCACGCCCTCGTCCTCAGCGGGGACACGGAGGAGGCCCGCGGCGCCCTCGACGGGATCCTCGTGTGTGCGGCACGGCGCGACGCCCGGCCGGTCGCCGGCGCGGCCCTGGTCGTCACCTGCCTCGCCGAACTGTGGGGCGGGCGGGACGCCGCCGCCTCGGAGGCCCTCGACCGGTGCGAGGAGGTCATGCCGGCCCGCCTGTGGCACCCGCTCATGGCGCCCGCCCCCCTCGCCCTGCGGGCCCTGCTGGACCTGCGCCGGGGGGACGCGGACGCCGCCGCCCGGATCCTGGAGACCCCGCTGCCGCCCGCCGCCGAGGGCGGCCTGGCCTGGGCCTACCTCCTCTACGCGCGCGGGCGGGTCCGGCTCGCGGCGGGCGAGCGCGACCGGGCCCTCGCCGACCTGCTGGAGTGCGGGCGCCGGCTGCTGGCCCGGCAGGCGGCCAACCCCGCGCTGCTGCCCTGGCGTTCGGCCGCCGCCCGGACCCGTGACCCCGGGGACCCCCTGGCGGCGCGGTTGCTGGCCGAGGAACGCCGCCTGGCCCTGCGGTGGGGCTCACCCCTCGCGCTGGCCACGGCCCTGGCCCCGCGGCCCGGCGGTGCCACCTCGTCCGGAGCGGCGGCGCGGGCCCCGGGGCGCGCGGCCGGATGGCGCTACCGGCTTCCACCTCGGACCTATCAACCTGATCATCTTTCAGGGATCTTACTTGCTTGCGCAATGGGAAATCTCATCTTGAGGGGGGCTTCATGCTTAGATGCTTTCAGCACTTATCCCGTCCGCACATAGCTACCCAGCGATGCCCTTGGCAGAACAACTGGTACACCAGCGGTGCGTCCATCCCGGTCCTCTCGTACTAAGGACAGCTCCTCTCAAATTTCCTGCGCCCGCGACGGATAGGGACCGAACTGTCTCACGACGTTCTGAACCCAGCTCGCGTACCGCTTTAATGGGCGAACAGCCCAACCCTTGGGACCGACTACAGCCCCAGGATGCGATGAGCCGACATCGAGGTGCCAAACCTCCCCGTCGATGTGGACTCTTGGGGGAGATAAGCCTGTTATCCCCGGGGTAGCTTTTATCCGTTGAGCGATGGCCCTTCCATGCGGAACCACCGGATCACTAAGCCCGACTTTCGTCCCTGCTCGACTTGTAGGTCTCGCAGTCAAGCTCCCTTATGCCTTTACACTCTACGAATGATTTCCAACCATTCTGAGGGAACCTTTGGGCGCCTCCGTTACATTTTAGGAGGCGACCGCCCCAGTCAAACTGCCCACCTGACACTGTCTCCCCGCCCGATAAGGGCGGCGGGTTAGAAGGTCAATACAGCCAGGGTAGTATCCCACCGATGCCTCCACCGAAGCTGGCGCTCCGGTTTCCAAGGCTCCTACCTATCCTGTACAAGCTGTACCAACATTCAATATCAGGCTGCAGTAAAGCTCCACGGGGTCTTTCCGTCCTGTCGCGGGTAACCTGCATCTTCACAGGTACTATAATTTCACCGAGTCTCTCGTTGAGACAGTGCCCAGATCGTTACGCCTTTCGTGCGGGTCGGAACTTACCCGACAAGGAATTTCGCTACCTTAGGACCGTTATAGTTACGGCCGCCGTTTACTGGGGCTTCAATTCGCACCTTCGCTTACGCTAAGCGCTCCTCTTAACCTTCCAGCACCGGGCAGGCGTCAGCCCCTATACTTCGCCTTACGGCTTCGCAGAGACCTGTGTTTTTGCTAAACAGTCGCCTGGGCCTATTCACTGCGGCTCTCTCGGGCTTGCACCCTAACAGAGCACCCCTTCTCCCGAAGTTACGGGGTCATTTTGCCGAGTTCCTTAACGAGAGTTCTCTCGATCACCTTAGGATTCTCTCCTCGCCTACCTGTGTCGGTTTGCGGTACGGGCACCTCTCACCTCGCTAGAGGCTTTTCTTGGCAGTGTGGAATCAGGAACTTCGCTACTATAATTCGCTCGCCATCACAGCTCAGCCTTCACGGGAAACGGATTTGCCTATTTCCCAGCCTAACTGCTTGGACGCGGATATCCAATACCGCGCTTACCCTATCCTCCTGCGTCCCCCCATTGCTCAAATGGTGAGGAGGTGGTACAGGAATATCAACCTGTTGTCCATCGCCTACGCCTTTCGGCCTCGGCTTAGGTCCCGACTAACCCTGAGCGGACGAGCCTTCCTCAGGAAACCTTAGGCATTCGGTGGAGGGGATTCTCACCCCTCTTTCGCTACTCATACCGGCATTCTCACTTCTAAGCGCTCCACCAGTCCTTCCGGTCTGGCTTCACAGCCCTTAGAACGCTCTCCTACCACTGTTCGAAGAACAGTCCGCAGCTTCGGTGATACGTTTAGCCCCGGTACATTTTCGGCGCAGAGTCACTCGACCAGTGAGCTATTACGCACTCTTTAAATGGTGGCTGCTTCTAAGCCAACATCCTGGTTGTCTAAGCAACTCCACATCCTTTTCCACTTAACGTATACTTTGGGACCTTAGCTGGCGGTCTGGGCTGTTTCCCTTTCGACTACGGATCTTATCACTCGCAGTCTGACTCCCAAGGATAAGTCATCGGCATTCGGAGTTTGACTGAATTCGGTAACCCGGTAGGGGCCCCTAGTCCAATCAGTGCTCTACCTCCGAGACTCTTACCTTGAGGCTAGCCCTAAAGCTATTTCGGAGAGAACCAGCTATCTCCAGGTTCGATTGGCATTTCACCCCTACCCACACCTCATCCCCGCACTTTTCAACGTGCGTGGGTTCGGGCCTCCATTCAGTGTTACCTGAACTTCACCCTGGACATGGGTAGATCACCTGGTTTCGGGTCTACGACCACGTACTCAATTCGCCCTATTCAGACTCGCTTTCGCTGCGGCTCCGCATCTTCTGCTTAACCTTGCACGGGATCGTAACTCGCCGGTTCATTCTACAAAAGGCACGCCATCACCCGTTAACGGGCTCTGACTACTTGTAGGCACACGGTTTCAGGATCTCTTTCACTCCCCTTCCGGGGTGCTTTTCACCTTTCCCTCACGGTACTGGTTCACTATCGGTCACTAGGGAGTATTTAGCCTTGGGAGATGGTCCTCCCGGATTCCGACGGAATTTCACGTGTTCCGCCGTACTCAGGATCCACTCAGGAGAGAACGAAGTTTTGACTACAGGGCTGTTACCTCCTATGGCGGGCCTTTCCAGACCTCTTCATCTACCTCGTTCCTTTGTAACTCCGTACAGAGTGTCCTACAACCCCAAGAGGCAAGCCTCTTGGTTTGGGCTGGTCCCGTTTCGCTCGCCGCTACTCAGGGAATCGCATTTGCTTTCTCTTCCTCCGGGTACTTAGATGTTTCAGTTCCCCGGGTCTGCCTTCTCATATCCTATGTATTCAGATATGGATACCACTCCATTACGAGTGGTGGGTTTCCCCATTCGGAAATCTCCGGATCAAAGCTTGCTTACAGCTCCCCGAAGCATATCGGTGTTCGTCCCGTCCTTCATCGGCTCCTAGTGCCAAGGCATCCACCGTGCGCCCTTTCTAACTTAACCGTTAAAAAGAATCACTACGTGATATCTTGCATTACTAATTGAATGTGAATTACTTCTGTTATCTAGTTTTCAAAGAACAACATCTCGAAGAATCAAATGATCCTTCAAAACTAAACAAGACAGGGAACGTTCTGTTTATAAGACCCAAGGTCTTATATTCCGTTAAAATCCTTAGAAAGGAGGTGATCCAGCCGCACCTTCCGATACGGCTACCTTGTTACGACTTCACCCCAATCATCTGTCCCACCTTCGGCGGCTGGCTCCAAAAAGGTTACCTCACCGACTTCGGGTGTTACAAACTCTCGTGGTGTGACGGGCGGTGTGTACAAGGCCCGGGAACGTATTCACCGCGGCATGCTGATCCGCGATTACTAGCGATTCCAGCTTCACGCAGTCGAGTTGCAGACTGCGATCCGAACTGAGAACAGATTTGTGGGATTGGCTTAACCTCGCGGTTTCGCTGCCCTTTGTTCTGTCCATTGTAGCACGTGTGTAGCCCAGGTCATAAGGGGCATGATGATTTGACGTCATCCCCACCTTCCTCCGGTTTGTCACCGGCAGTCACCTTAGAGTGCCCAACTGAATGCTGGCAACTAAGATCAAGGGTTGCGCTCGTTGCGGGACTTAACCCAACATCTCACGACACGAGCTGACGACAACCATGCACCACCTGTCACTCTGCCCCCGAAGGGGACGTCCTATCTCTAGGGTTGTCAGAGGATGTCAAGACCTGGTAAGGTTCTTCGCGTTGCTTCGAATTAAACCACATGCTCCACCGCTTGTGCGGGCCCCCGTCAATTCCTTTGAGTTTCAGTCTTGCGACCGTACTCCCCAGGCGGAGTGCTTAATGCGTTAGCTGCAGCACTAAAGGGCGGAAACCCTCTAACACTTAGCACTCATCGTTTACGGCGTGGACTACCAGGGTATCTAATCCTGTTTGCTCCCCACGCTTTCGCGCCTCAGCGTCAGTTACAGACCAGAGAGTCGCCTTCGCCACTGGTGTTCCTCCACATCTCTACGCATTTCACCGCTACACGTGGAATTCCACTCTCCTCTTCTGCACTCAAGTTCCCCAGTTTCCAATGACCCTCCCCGGTTGAGCCGGGGGCTTTCACATCAGACTTAAGAAACCGCCTGCGAGCCCTTTACGCCCAATAATTCCGGACAACGCTTGCCACCTACGTATTACCGCGGCTGCTGGCACGTAGTTAGCCGTGGCTTTCTGGTTAGGTACCGTCAAGGTGCCGCCCTATTTGAACGGCACTTGTTCTTCCCTAACAACAGAGCTTTACGATCCGAAAACCTTCATCACTCACGCGGCGTTGCTCCGTCAGACTTTCGTCCATTGCGGAAGATTCCCTACTGCTGCCTCCCGTAGGAGTCTGGGCCGTGTCTCAGTCCCAGTGTGGCCGATCACCCTCTCAGGTCGGCTACGCATCGTTGCCTTGGTGAGCCGTTACCTCACCAACTAGCTAATGCGCCGCGGGTCCATCTGTAAGTGGTAGCCGAAGCCACCTTTTATGTCTGAACCATGCGGTTCAAACAACCATCCGGTATTAGCCCCGGTTTCCCGGAGTTATCCCAGTCTTACAGGCAGGTTACCCACGTGTTACTCACCCGTCCGCCGCTAACATCAGGGAGCAAGCTCCCATCTGTCCGCTCGACTTGCATGTATTAGGCACGCCGCCAGCGTTCGTCCTGAGCCAGGATCAAACTCTCCGATAAAGTAGTTTGACTGACTACGCACATCGCTGTGCGATTTTTTAAAACTGAATTAACAGGTACGTTTTGTCTTGTTTAGTTTTCAAAGATCATTTTGTTTGTCCGCTTTGTTAAAGCAACTTTATTAGTATACAATGTCACTTCTTCAAAGTCAATAACTTTTTTAAAAACTTTTGGTGGAGCCTAGCG
>NZ_JBHVUQ010000315.1:0-5715 GCF_042884105.1 Streptomyces sp. NPDC058157 | reverse complement strand
GCCGCGTACGCGATGCGCTGGGTCGCCAAGAACGTCGTCGCCGCCGGCCTCGCGGCCCGCTGCGAGGTCCAGGTCGCGTACGCGATCGGCAAGGCCGAGCCCGTCGGCCTGTTCGTCGAGACCTTCGGCACCGGCACCCTGCCCGACGGGCGCATCCAGGAGGCGGTCTCGGCCGTCTTCGACCTCCGCCCGGCAGCGATCGTCCGCGACCTCGACCTGCTGCGGCCCATCTACGCCCAGACCGCCGCGTACGGTCACTTCGGCCGCGAGCTCCCCGACTTCACCTGGGAGCGCACCGACCGCGTGCACGCCCTGCGCCAGGCGGCCGGGGTCTGACATGCGGATCGCTGTCACGGGTTCCATCGCGACCGATCACCTGATGACCTTCCCCGGCCGGTTCGCCGAGCAGTTGCTGGCGGACCGGCTGGACCGGGTCTCCCTGTCCTTCCTCGCCGACCACCTGGACGTGCGGCGTGGCGGCGTGGCGGCGAACATCGCCTTCGGCCTCGGCGTACTGGGGCTGCGCCCCCTGCTGGTGGGCGCGGTGGGCGCGGACTTCGAGCCGTACCGGGTGTGGCTCAAGGACCACGGGGTGGACACCGACTCCGTACGCGTCAGCGACACCCTCCACACGGCCCGCTTCGTCTGCACCACCGACGCTGAGCAGAACCAGATCGCGACCTTCTACGCGGGCGCGATGGCCGAGGCCCGCGAGATCGACCTGCACGAGGTCTTCGCCCGCGCCGGCCGCCCCGACCTGGTGCTCGTCTCCCCGGACGACCCGCAGGCCATGCTCCGCCACACCCGGGCCTGCCGGGACCTGGGCGTCCCCTTCGCCTCCGACCCCTCCCAGCAGCTCGCCCGGCTCAGCGGAGAAGAAGTGCTGGAACTGCTCGACGGGGCGACCCGGCTGTTCACCAACGAGTACGAGTCCGCCCTGCTCTGCGAACGCTCCGGGCTCACCGAGGCACAGGTCCTGGAACGGGTCGGCTCCTGGGTCACCACCCGCGGCGAGGACGGCGTACGCATCCGCACCGCCGCCGGCGGGGACCTGACCGTCCCGGCGGTGCCCGTCTCGGACGTGGCCGACCCGACCGGCGTCGGCGATGCCTTCCGGGCCGGGTTCCTCGCCGGAACGGCCTGGGGCGTACCCGAGCCGTACGCGGCCCAGCTGGGCTGCGCGATCGCGGCGACCGTGCTCGACCACACCGGCACCCAGGAGTACCGGCTGACCCGGGAGGCCCTTCTGGCCCGGCTGCGCTCCGCCTACGGCCCGCGGAGCGAAGAGGAACTGTCCGAACACCTGAGGGGACTGGGATGAGATGAGGCGGTCACTGAGGGAGGAGTTCGCGACCCGGGTGGTGGTCGCGGACGGGGCGATGGGCACGATGCTCCAGGCGGCCGACCCCACCATGGACGACTTCCTGGGGCTGGAGGGCTGCAACGAGATCCTCAACTCCACCCGCCCCGACATCGTCCGCTCGGTGCACGACGCCTACTTCTCGGTCGGCGTCGACTGCGTCGAGACGAACACCTTCGGCACGAACCTGTCCGCGCTCGCCGAATACGGGGTCGAGGAACGGATCTACGAGCTCGCCGAGGCCGGCGCCCGCATCGCCCGCGAGTCGGCGGACGCCTTCACCGCGGACGACGGCCGGCCCCGCTGGGTCCTGGGCTCCATGGGCCCGGGCACCAAGCTCCCCACCCTCGGGCACATCGCCTACGACCGGCTGCGCGCCGCCTACCAGGAGAACGCCGAGGGCCTGATCCGCGGCGGCGCGGACGCCCTCCTCGTCGAGACCAGCCAGGACCTCCTGCAGACCAAGGCCGCCGTCATCGGCGCCCGGCGCGCCCTGGACTGGTGCGGGATGGGGGACCTCCCGCTGATCGTCCAGGTCACGGTGGAGGCGACCGGCGCGATGCTGCTGGGTTCGGAGATCGGTGCGGCCCTGACGGCCCTGGAGCCGCTGGGCATCGACATGATCGGCCTGAACTGCGCGACGGGTCCGGCGGAGATGAGCGAGCACCTGCGCTACCTCGCCCGCAACGCCCGCATCCCGCTCTCCTGCATGCCGAACGCGGGTCTGCCGGTGCTGACGAAGCAGGGGGCGCACTACCCCCTGTCGGCGTCGGAGCTGGCGGACGCGCAGGAGACGTTCGTCCGCGAGTACGGCCTGTCCCTGGTCGGCGGCTGCTGCGGGACGACACCCGAGCACCTGAGGCAGATCGTGGAACGGGTGCGCGGGGCGGCCGTGGTGGCTCGGACCCCGAACCCCGAGCCGGGGGCGGCTTCCCTATATCAGACGGTGCCGTTCCGTCAGGACACCTCGTACATGGCGATCGGTGAGCGGACGAACGCGAACGGGTCGAAGAAGTTCCGTGAGGCGATGCTGGAGGCGCGCTGGGACGACTGTGTGGAGATGGCGCGGGACCAGATCCGTGAGGGCGCGCACATGCTGGACCTGTGTGTGGACTACGTGGGTCGTGACGGCGTCGCGGACATGCAGGAGCTCGCCGGCCGTTTCGCCACCGCTTCCACCCTCCCCATCGTGCTGGACTCCACCGAGGTCCCGGTGATCCAGGCGGGTCTGGAGAAGCTGGGCGGGCGCGCCGTCATCAACTCGGTCAACTACGAGGACGGTGACGGTCCGGAGTCGCGGTTCGCGAAGGTGACCCGTCTGGCGCAGGAGCACGGGGCGGCGCTGATCGCGTTGACGATCGACGAGGAGGGCCAGGCCCGCACGGTCGAGCACAAGGTCGCGATCGCCGAGCGCCTCATCGAGGACCTGACGTCGAACTGGGGGATCCGTGAGTCGGACATCCTCATCGACACCCTCACCTTCACGATCTGCACGGGTCAGGAGGAGTCCCGCAAGGACGGCATCGCCACGATCGAGTCGATCCGCGAGCTCAAGCGCCGTCACCCGGACGTCCAGACCACGCTGGGCCTGTCGAACATCTCCTTCGGCCTGAACCCGGCCGCCCGCGTCCTGCTGAACTCCGTCTTCCTGGACGAGTGCGTGAAGGCGGGTCTGGACTCGGCGATCGTCCACGCGTCGAAGATCCTGCCGATCGCCCGGTTCGACGAGGAGCAGGTCAGCACCGCCCTCGATCTGATCTACGACCGCCGCGAGGGGGACTACGACCCGCTGCAGAAGCTGATGGCCCTGTTCGAGGGGGTCAACACCAAGTCGCTGAAGGCCGGCCGCGCCGAGGAGCTCCTCGCGCTGCCCCTGGACGAGCGTCTCCAGCGGCGGATCATCGACGGGGAGAAGAACGGTCTGGAGGCGGACCTCGACGAGGCGCTGCAGACGCGCCCCGCCCTCGACATCGTCAACGACACCCTCCTGGAGGGGATGAAGGTCGTCGGTGAGCTGTTCGGCTCGGGCCAGATGCAGCTGCCGTTCGTGCTCCAGTCGGCCGAGGTGATGAAGACGGCGGTGGCCTACCTCGAACCGCACATGGAGAAGACCGACGACGAGGGCAAGGGCACGATCGTGCTGGCCACCGTCCGCGGCGACGTCCATGACATCGGCAAGAACCTCGTCGACATCATCCTCACCAACAACGGCTACAACGTCGTGAACATCGGTATCAAGCAGCCCGTCTCCGCGATCCTGGAAGCCGCCCAGGAGCACAAGGCCGACGTGATCGGCATGTCGGGTCTCCTGGTGAAGTCCACCGTGATCATGAAGGAGAACCTGGAGGAGCTCAACCAGCGCAAGCTGGCCGCCGACTACCCGGTCATCCTGGGCGGCGCCGCCCTGACCCGGGCCTACGTCGAGCAGGACCTCCACGAGATCTACGAGGGCGAGGTCCGCTACGCCCGTGACGCGTTCGAGGGCCTGCGGCTGATGGACGCCCTGATCGCCGTCAAGCGCGGCGTCCCCGGCGCCGAACTCCCGCCCCTCAAGCAGCGCCGCGTACCGCAGCGGGCCGCCGTCCTCGACGTGCGGGAACCGGAGGACGCCGGCCGGTCCGACGTGGCCGTCGACAACCCGGTGCCCACCCCGCCCTTCTGGGGGACCCGCGTGGTCAAGGGCATCCAGCTCAAGGAGTACGCGGGCTGGCTCGACGAGCAGGCGCTGTTCAAGGGCCAGTGGGGCCTCAAGGACGCGGACTCGATCGCCACGGACGGCAGGCCCCGCCTGCGCGGCTGGCTGGACCGGATGCACACGGAGCGGCTCCTCGAAGCGGCCGTGGTCCACGGCTACTTCCCGTGCGTCTCCAAGGGCGACGACCTGATCGTCCTGGACGAGGACGGCGCCGAGCGGACCCGGTTCACCTTCCCGCGCCAGAGCCGGGGCCGGCGGCTGTGCCTCGCCGACTTCGTCCGGCCCGAGGAGTCGGGCGAGGTGGACGTCATCGGCCTCCAGGTGGTCACCGTCGGCTCGAAGATCGGCGAGGCCACGGCCAAGCTGTTCGAGTCCGACTCCTACCGCGACTACCTCGAACTGCACGGCTTGTCCGTCCAGCTCGCCGAAGCCCTCGCCGAGTACTGGCACGCCCGCGTCCGCGCCGAACTGGGGATCGCCGCATCGGACCCGGCGGGCATGGACGGCATGTTCCGTACCGAGTACCAGGGCTGCCGCTACTCGCTCGGCTACCCGGCCTGCCCGGAGCTGTCCGACCGGGCCAAGATCGCCGAACTGCTCCGCCCCGAGCGGATCGGCGTCCACCTCTCGGAGGAGTTCCAGCTCCACCCCGAGCAGTCCACCGACGCCCTGGTCGTCCACCACCCCGAGGCCGGCTACTTCAACGCGGGAGGCCGCCGATGACCCCGGCCCCCGCACCTTTCCAAGGAGCACACCGCATGTCTGCCGCTTTCACCGACTACAAGGTCGCCGACATCTCCCTCGCCGCCTTCGGCCGCAAGGAGATCACCCTGGCCGAGCACGAGATGCCGGGTCTGATGTCGATCCGGCGGGAGTACGCCGAGGCGCAGCCGCTGGCCGGCGCCCGCATCACCGGCTCCCTGCACATGACCGTGCAGACCGCCGTCCTGATCGAGACCCTGGTGGCGCTCGGCGCCGACGTCCGCTGGGTGTCCTGCAACATCTACTCGACGCAGGACCACGCCGCCGCGGCCGTCGCGGCCGCCGGGATCCCGGTCTTCGCCTGGAAGGGCGAGACGCTGGAGGAGTACTGGTGGTGTACGGAGCAGGCGCTGACCTGGCCCGGACAGGCCGGCCCGAACATGATCCTGGACGACGGCGGTGACGCCACCCTCCTGGTCCACAAGGGCGTCGAGTACCAGAAGGCCGGGGCCGTCCCGGACGCCTCGACCGCCGACAACGAGGAGATGGCCATCGTCCTGGGCCTGCTGACGAAGACGGACATCGACTGGTCCGCCCTCGCGTCCGGGATCCGTGGCGTGACGGAGGAGACCACGACCGGTGTCCACCGTCTCTACGAGATGATGGCCTCGGGTGACCTCCTGTTCCCCGCGATCAATGTAAACGACGCGGTGACGAAGTCGAAGTTCGACAACAAGTACGGCTGCCGCCACTCGCTGATCGACGGCATCAACCGTGCCACGGACGTCCTGATCGGCGGCAAGGTCGCGGTCGTCTGCGGTTACGGCGACGTGGGCAAGGGCTGCGCGGAGTCGCTGCGCGGCCAGGGCGCGCGGGTGATCGTCACGGAGATCGACCCGATCTGCGCGCTGCAGGCGGCGATGGACGGTTACCAGGTGGCCACGCTGGACGACGTCGT
>NZ_JBHVUQ010000314.1:0-5815 GCF_042884105.1 Streptomyces sp. NPDC058157 | reverse complement strand
CCCCCCCCCACCCCAACCGCACAAACCAGGAGGCGCCATTACCGGCTCCCTTCCCCTGCGTCCCCGGCTGCGCGCCCTGCGGCCCGAAGCCTTCGGCGCGGACGCGTCCGGCGCGCGGCTGGAGCGCATCCTGCGCTCGCCGAACTTCGCCGACGGCGTCTTCCAGAACCCGGTGGGGGCCCGGACCAGGCCTTCCGGCTCGATGCTGGAGTTCGCCAAGATCTACTTCCACAAGGAGCAGCGGATCCGGCGCAACCCCGGCGCACCGATCCCCGTCTACCCCACCACCCTCGCCGAGCTGGCCAAGCCGCCGGCGAGCGGACTGCGCCTGACCTGGATGGGGCACTCCAGCGTGCTCGCCGAGATCGACGGCCGCCGCGTGCTCTTCGACCCGGTCTGGGGCGACCGCTGCTCCCCCTTCCCCTTCGCCGGCCCCAAGCGCCTGCACCCCGTACCGGTGCCGCTGGCCTCCCTGGGCGAGGTCGACGTGGTGGTCATCTCCCACGACCACTACGACCACCTGGACCTGCCCACCATCAAGGCCCTGGCCGGCACGGGCACCGTCTTCGCCGTCCCGCTGGGCGTCGGCGCGCACCTGGAGCGCTGGGGCGTCGCCCCGGCCCGGCTGCGCGAGCTGGACTGGAACGAGTCCGCCGAGGTCGCCGGGCTCACCCTGACGGCCACCCCGGCCCGCCACTTCTGCGGGCGCGGGCTGCGCAACCAGCAGTCCACCCTGTGGGCCTCCTGGGTGGTCGCGGGCGAGCGGCACCGGATCTTCCACAGCGGGGACACGGGCTACTTCCCCGGCTTCAAGGAGATCGGCGCCGAACACGGCCCCTTCGACGCCACGATGATCCAGATCGGGGCCTACTCGGAGTACTGGCCCGACATCCACATGACCCCCGAGGAGGGCATGCGGGCCCACCTCGACCTCCAGGGCGGCGCCCCGTCCGGCACGATGCTGCCGATCCACTGGGGCACCTTCAACCTGGCCCCGCACCCGTGGGACGAGCCCGGCGAGGGCACCGTGGCGGCCGCCGGGGCCGCGGGCGCCGCCGTCGCCCTGCCCATCCCCGGCCAGCCCTTCGAACCGGCCGCCCCCGACGCCCCGGCCACCCCCTGGTGGCGCCCCTTCGTGGCGTCCCCCCCGACCCCGGCGGCCACCCCGCCCGCCCCCGCGGCACCGGACACCCCCGCCCCGGCCCCGGCCCCGACGGCGGACCTCGGCGAACCGGAGGCCGTCGGGTCGTGAACCCGGAGCGCGAACGCTGAGGCGTACCGGCGGCCGCGCCCGGCGCGGCCGTGTCAGCAGTGGGGTCGTTCCGTCCAGCGGGCCGCCTCCCGGAAGGCGTCGAAGGTGCGCCTGTCCCCCGGGGGGAGCCCGTCGGAGCAGTCCTCCCCGAGGCGCTGGTAGAGCGCCGCCGCCCCGCGCGGATCGCCCGACCGGCCGGTGAGCCCCGCGTGCCGGGACCGGGCGTCGAGCACCTCGGCGTCCATGGCCCGCGGCCCTCCGGCATGGTGCTCGATGTACCGTTCGAGCCGCCGGATCTCGTCGACGTGCCGGGAGTCCACGTGCGGCCGGTGGGAGTCGTCGGACACGAATTCGACCTGCTCGACCGCGCGTTCCACGGCCCCGGCGTCCGGCGGCCGGTCCGCGGGGTCCTTCTCCAGCAGGCGCATGACCAGGTGGTCGAGCGGTCCGGGAATCCCGGGCCGCAGCGCCCGGGGCGGCTCGGGGTCCACGTACGTGTGGTGGTTCGCGAAGGCGACCCACTCCCGCAGGTGGCCGAAGGGGGTGCGGCCGGTGAGCATCTCGTACATCACGCAGCCCAGGGAGTACAGGTCGCTGCCGGCCACGACCCGCCCGGCGAAGTGCTCCGGGGACATGTAGGCGAGGCTGCCCACGGGCCGGCCGGACGAGGAGGAGGACCCGCCGGGCAGGCGGGCGAGGCCGAAGTCGACGAGATGGGCGTGTCCCTCCGCCGCGTCGACGACGACGTTGCCCGGCTTGACGTCCCGGTGGACGACGTCCGCCGCGTGGACGTGGGCGAGGGCCGAACAGATCTGTTTGGTCCAGCGCACGGTCTGCTCCAGGGAGGGCTGGCGCCCCGCGCGCAGACGGGCGGCGAGGGACTCCCCCTCGATGTACTCCATGACGGTGTACAGCAGGCCGCCGTCCGCCCCGTGGTCGTGGATCTCGGCGAGACAGGAGTGCTTGCGTATCCGCGCCATGGCCCGGGCCTCCCGGTGGAACCACCGCTCGCCGTCCCGGGCGTCCCCGGGGGAGTCGCCGCCCGCGGGGATCACCTTGACGGCGATCGCCCGGTCCAGGCTCAGGTCGCGGCCCCGCCAGACCGCCCCCTGGGCCCCGCTGCCCAGGTGGGAGTCGAGCCGGTAGCGGCCGCCCAGCACCCGCCCCGGTCCCGTCACGCCCGCACCCGGTCGTCGGGGGTCCACCGGCGCAGCTCCTCCAGCCGCACCGTGTGCCCGTCCCAGTCGGCGAAGAACTCCACCCGGGCGCCCAGCACCGCCAGCAGCCGGTCCTGCGCGCCCGCGTTCCGGGCGAGGCCGGCCTCGCGGACCCTGCGTCGGGCGGCCGGTACGCGCCGCACGTCCAGCAGGCCCCAGGTGACGGCGACCGCGCCCAGGAGCAGCAGGAGCCAGAGGAACGCGCCGGCCAGGAGGAAGGGCCCCAGCACGAGGACCGCCAGCCCGCCCGTCGTGCCCCCGGCCCGGCGGATCCGGTCGGGGACCACGGCCCGCGCCTCCTGCTCCGTACGGTCACGGATGTGGGCGGCCAGCTCGGTGGCGAGCGCCGGCCCGTCCACGGGCGCGGCCGGATCGGTCGGCAGAACGGTGCGCCAGCCCTCGACCACCACCGGGACGGACTCCTTGCGCCGCTGCCCCGAAGCCCGTACGAACGCCTCGGCCGCGGACCGCAGATGGGGGAGCACCCCCAGGAGCGCGAGTCGTCGGGCGTCCTCACCGAGTGCCACCCGACCGGGCTGGAACACCGCGCGGTCGAGGAGCGTCGCCAGGTCCATCACCTCGGCGTCCGCCGGCTGCCCCGGCTCCTCCTCGGCGGCCCGTTCGTCGCCGCGGCGGTCGACGAACCGCTGCAGCGCGTCCATCCGGGCGCGCACGGCGGCCTCGTCGGGCTCCGGCTGCCGGATCAGGCGGTCGATGGCGGTCTCCGCGTAGGGGACCCCGGTCGCGGCACTGGTGCCGGGCTCCGGAGGGGGGAACGTCGCACGGAGGTGGTCCAGGGCCGCCGTCGTGACCGTCGCCAGCCGCCAGCCCTCCTGGAGCTCCTTCCAGTCCCTGCCGCAGGCCCGGCCGAGGGGCGCGTAGCGGTCGCCGGGCGCGATCAGGAGCTTCTTCAGCCGGGGTTCCCAGCGGCGCGCGCCGGCCCTGGCCGCGGTCGTGCCGACGGCCGCCTCGGCCGCCCAGCGGCGCAGGGCGCCGTAGGCGTATCCGTGGGCCTGCGCGCCGAGTTCGCCGCTGGCGACGGCGTCGAGGACCACCAGGAAGTCGCCGCCGAGGCGGTCCGGGTCCATGGCCTGGAGGTAGCGGTCCGTCCAGTTGCCGGCCCACTCGTGCTCCCCCGCCCGTGCCGCGGCCAGTGCGAAGAAGAGGTAGGCCTTGCCCCGTCCCAGGCGCAGTGCCTCGCTCGCCGCGCTGAGCCTGAGCTCCTTGTCGCCGTGGAGCTGGGCGGCCAGTGCGAGGGTGGCGTGGCCGAGCCAGAAGCCGGGATCGTGGACGAGGTGCGATTCGAGGGTGCTGCGGACGGTCGAGGTCCGCAGCAGTCCCCGGCCGACGAGGTCGGGGGTGATGCTCCGGATCAGGCCGGCGGCCAGGGAACGCACCTTCTCCCGCTCGCCGAACCTCCTGCGCCACTCCTCGGCCGTGCGGTCGAGGTCGAACTGGGCGGCGAGGACCGCCTGGTCGCGTTCGTACCGCTCCTGCCAGGCCGTGAAGTCCGCCGCGAGACCGTCGAGTTTGGAGTCGGTGGTGGACAGGTCCTTGCGCAGGTCGGTCGTCGCGGACTTCAGCGAGTCCACGTCGCTGCTGAGCGTGTCCGTCGTGCCCCGCAGCCGGTCGAGTCCTCCGCTCAGTGCCGTGAACCTGCCCAGCAGGCCGTCCAGGGCCTCCTCGCGGCGCCGCAGTTCCGCCCGTATCTCCAGTGGGCCGTCCCCCGGGCCCTGGCCGTGGGCATCGGGGCGGGACGGTTCGTTCATGGCGCCTTCCTCCAGCGCTCGGGGCCGTACGCGGCCGGGGAACAGGTACCTTCCGGCAGTGCGCGGGGGAGCACAAGGGCGCGTCGGGGCCCGGTGGGTGCACGGGCCGCCGCCCACCGCGGGGCGCGGAGGTGGGACGCGTGCGGCGGGTGGCGCGTGGGGTGGCCCGGTGCGCCGGGCGTGCCCGTGGGGCGGCGTGCACGCCCCGACCTGCACAGGTGTGCGCGCTCCCGGCGCATTCGGGCTGTCGTGCGAGCGCTCCATCGGGAGCGGGAAGCAGGCCGCCGAAGTTCCCCAACTCGGCAACGGCCGTGGGAGCGTGCGGTCTAGCGTGGGTACCCGGTGATCAACACCGGGCCCCGGGAACTGGATCCGGGGGCCGGCCCCACCTACCGAGGACGCCGATGTCCGGACTCCGCGCCGCCCGCCACGCCCCGTCGAGACACGCCGCCACGGGCCCCGGCCGGCAGATACGCCCCCAGCTGGTCCGTGCCGCCGTGCTGCCCACGCTCGCCGCCGGGCTCAGCGGCACCGCCGCGGTGATCTTCACCCTCCAGCTCGGCGGGGGCGCCGGACAGCGGGACGC
This sequence comes from Streptomyces sp. NPDC058157, assembly GCF_042884105.1. Taxonomy (NCBI): domain Bacteria; kingdom Bacillati; phylum Actinomycetota; class Actinomycetes; order Kitasatosporales; family Streptomycetaceae; genus Streptomyces; species Streptomyces sp. NPDC058157. The sequence goes on along the minus strand of NZ_JBHVUQ010000314.1, from coordinate 991 downwards.
ACGGCTGTGGCCGGTGCTCGCGGGCTGCGCCCTGCTGGCCGTCGGGGCCCTCGCCGCCGCCCTGCTGGGGGCCCAGCGCGCCGCCAAGGCCGTCCGGGACCGGTGCGAGGCGCTGCGCCGCTCCAGCATGCGCGGACGCCAGGAGCTGCGCACGACCGCCGAGCGCCTCGAACGGGGCGAGCCGCCGGGGCGCCCCGTGCGGGCCGGACGGGGCACCCCGCCGCCCGAGACCCCCGGGCCGGCCCGGGTGGACGAGTTCTGGCTGCTGGCACAGGAGTTGCGCGGGGCGCGCGAGCAGGCCCACGAGGCGCTCGTCCGGCTGGCCGCCCCGGCCGCGCCCAGCGACAGCGACCGCAAGGTGGAGGTCTTCGTCAACCTCGCGCGCCGGCTCCAGTCGCTGGTGCACCGCGAGATCTCGCTCCTCGACGAGCTGGAGGACACGGTCGAGGACCCCGACCTGCTCCGGCAGCTGTTCCACGTCGACCACCTCGCCACCCGGATCCGCCGGCACGCCGAGAACCTCGCGGTGCTCGGCGGGGCCGCCTCCCGGCGCCAGTGGACGCGGCCGATCGACCTGAGCGAGGTGCTGCGCTCCTCGGTGGCCGAGGTGGAGCAGTACACGCGCGTCAAGGTGGTGCCCCCGGCCGGCGGCACCGTGCGCGGGCACGCCGTCGCCGACGTGGTGCACCTGCTGGCCGAACTGGTGGAGAACGCCACGGTGTTCTCCGCCCCCGACACCGACGTCGTGGTGCGCGCCGAGCGGGTCACGGCCGGGATCGCGGTGGAGGTCGAGGACCGCGGGCTCGGCATGCCGCCGCAGGAGCAGAGCCGGATGAACACCCTGCTGGGCGACCCCGACCAGGTCAGCGTCCGGCACCTGCTGGCGGACGGGCGGATCGGCCTGTTCGTGGTCTCGGCGCTGGCCCGGCGGCACGGGATCGCCGTCGAGCTGAAGTCCAACATCTACGGCGGGGTCCTGGCCGTCCTGGTG
>NZ_JBHVUQ010000313.1:0-5824 GCF_042884105.1 Streptomyces sp. NPDC058157 | reverse complement strand
CCACCCTCGACGGGACCCCGGCGAACACCCCCGAGGCCGTCCGGCTGTCCCAGGCCGTCGGCGCGCAGGGCCGGGGGGCCTTCGCCGACGTCTACGGGACCCAGATCACGGACCACCCGGCCGGCCGGGTCGCGCTGTGCGTCACCGACGTCGGACGGGGCCGGCTGCTCCTGGAGGCCGCCCGCACGAGCGACCCGGCCGTGGATCCGGGCCGCGCGGACCTCTACCTGTGCCGCTACACCCGGCGCGCGCTGAACGAGGGCCTGGCCCGGCTCACCGCCGACCAGGGCCGCCCGGCGTTCCCGCTCTACACGTTCGCCCCGGCCCGGGACGCCTCCGGGATCGTGGTGACGAGCACCGCGGCGGGCGCCGCGTCGAAGGACCTCAAGGCCCGCCTGGAGCGGCTCACCGGAGGCATCCCCGTCACGGTCGAACGCGGCGACCCCGTCACCCCCGCGGTGGGCGGCCCGTCCGCGGACGCCGGCGAGCCCGCCCCGTAGGACCGCGGGGCTCAGTCGTCGGACGGCAGGACGTCCTCGGGGTCGAAGGCCGCGTCCAGGGACTTCATCAGCCGGTCGCGCTCCACCTCGTCCAGCGGAACGGGGGTCACGTCCGCGGCGTCCGTCAGCCGGCGGAACCCGCCGCGCCGCGAGAGGCGGCCGCTGACGCGGACCGGGAGGCCCGCCAGGTGGGCGTGGACGGCGATCCGGTACGCCTCCTCCCCCAGCGCGGCCCGTACGTACGGGACCTCCGCCCCGGCCAGGACCCGCAGCCGGACCGTCCCCCCGGCGCCCGCCTCCGCCCGCCGCATCCGCACCACGGCCCCCACCAGCCGCACGGCGACGGCCGGCTCGGAGCGGGTGTAGCGGGCCGAGGCCTCGCGGAGCACGGGCAGGTCGCCGGGCGAGAACTCCACCGGCTCGGGCCGCGCCGCGCACCCGGCCGGGACCCCTGCCGCCGGTGCCCAGGCCAGTGCGATCCGCGCCCCCTCCGAACCCTGGACGAGGGTGATCAGCGCGTCGGCGAGCTCCCGGCTGACCCCGGCCGCGACGGCCGCGTCGAAGGCCTCCATACCGCCGGTGGCCCGCTGGTAGTCCACCGCCTCGCGGGCCGCGTGCAGCGCGTGGTGCAGCCGGGTCACCAGTCCCCGCCCGCCGTCCACGGGGACGTACGCGGCGAGCCTGCGCCCGTCCGGGCCGGGTCCCACCAGCACCCCCTCCAGGGCCCGTTCGGCCTGGGCGCGGTGGCGGGCCCCGTGGTATCCGGCGCGGGCCCGCTCGGCCAGGGCCCCGGCCAGCAGCAGCCGGCGCGCCGCGGAGCGCAGCCGTTCCTGCGCGGTCCAGGCGGCCTCGCCCTGGAACCCGTACGGCGCCTCGGGGATCTCCCGCTCCCACCGGACCTCGTCACTGGGCACGCTCAGCCCGAACAGCACCTCCCGCGCCGACGGCAGCCCGCTGCGCGACAGCGCGGTCAGCGCCTCCTCCAGCAGGTCGGCGCAGTCGGGGAAGGTCCGGGTCTCGGGGACGAGCAGGCTGGTGCCGCCGTGCCCGGGCGGGGTCCAGCGCCCGTAGCGGCCCGCCGCGCCGCCGCGCCGCAGCCAGCCGTGCCGGTGCAGCAGCGCCCCGAGGACCCGGGGGTCGACCTCGCCGGGATCGGGGGTGCCGGGCGGGGGCGGCAGCGGGGGCCGGAGCGGTGCCAGGCGGGTCTCCGGGCGCGGTGCGTGACGGTCCATCAGGGTGTCCCTCCCGACCCGACCCGGGTCATGATCTCGCACAGCGCCCGGTCGTCGAAGATCCGCGCGGTCGGGATCCGTACGGTGGTCCGGCGCCGGCCGGTCACCGGGTGCCCGGCGAGGTTGGTCCAGTAGCAGCAGTGCCTGAGGTCGAGCCGGTCGTGCCCGGCGCTCAGCCACTGCTCCCGCTCCCGCGGCACGAGCATCACGACGAGGATCTTGTGCACGGCGACGGGGGTGCGGGCCAGCTTCACCAGGTGCTCGTTGTCGAGGGTGAAGCCGAAGGTGGGCCCGGCCGGACGCGGCGGGACCTGGTAGGTCGCCTTCAACTGCACCTTGATGGTGACCTCGTCGTCGACGACGTGCTCGGGCGCGCCGTGGCTGACGTGCCAGTCGATCCCGTTGTCCGGGAACGGCTGGGACAGCGAGCAGCCGGCGGCCGCCGCGACGGCGTGCAGGTAGGCCACCTGGAGGGTCTCCATGCAGGCGGTGGTGGCGAGCGTGCCGCGCAGCGGACCGGTCCTCGCTCCGGTGTCCGCGTCCAGCACCCCGCCCGGTTCGGGCTGCGCGAGCGCCATGGCCGGCTCCCCATGCCTTCCGGGCTCTGCCGTGGGTGTGGTGGTGGGTGGTGCGGGATGACGGGCGGTCACGTGTACGACCCCCCACGGGAGTTGTCTCCGCACCCGGCTCCGCGCAAACGGCGTACGGGGCAAACAGCCCGGGTATCACGGAATCGGCGGGGGCGGCGGGTCCCGGGGCGGTGGCGCCCGGCACGCCCCGTCTGCCGATCGGGGACGAGGAGTTCGCCATGACACGCTGGTACGAGGGGCCGCTGGCCGCCTTCGACACGGAGACCACCGGGGTGGACGTCGAGCAGGACCGGATCGTGTCCGCCGCGCTCGTCGTGCAGGAGTGCGCGGGCGGCCGGGTGCGCACCACGCGCTGGCTGGTCAATCCCGGCATCCCGGTGCCCCGGGGTGCCACGGAAGTGCACGGCCTGACCGACGAGCACCTCCAGCGGCACGGCCGCTGGCCGGCGCCGGTGGTGGAGGAGATAGCCCGCGCCCTGAGCGAGCAGCAGGTGGCGGGCCGGCCGGTGGTGGTGATGAACGCGCCGTTCGACCTGACGCTGCTGGACCGGGAGTTGCGCCGGCACCGGGCGTCGTCGCTCGCGCGGTACCTGGACGACCGCCCGCTGACGGTGCTGGACCCGCGGGTGCTGGACAAGCACCTCGACCGCTACCGCAAGGGCCGCCGGACACTGACGGACCTGTGCGCGCACTACGGGATAGAGCTGGAGGGGGCGCACGACGCCTCGGCGGACGCGATGGCCTCGCTGGAGCTGGTGCGGGCGGTGGGGCGGCGGTTCGCGGCGCGGCTGGAGCGGCTGACCCCGGCGGAGCTGCACCAGCTCCAGGCGGTGTGGCACGCGGCGCAGGCGCGCGGGCTCCAGGCGTGGTTCGCCCGGCAGGGCACTCCGGAGGCGGTGGATCCGCACTGGCCGCTGCGCCCGGAGGTCCAGGCGGCGGCCTGAGAAGAGAGCCGTGGGCCGAGGAAAGGGCCGCGGAAGAGGGCCGTGGAATGCGGAAGGCCGGTCCGTCATATGACGGACCGGCCTGTCCCGGTGGGCGATACTGGGATCGAACCAGTGACCCCTTCGGTGTGAACGAAGTGCTCTCCCGCTGAGCTAATCGCCCGGGAACGCACTGAACAATACAAGAGCCTCGGGGTCTGTTCAAACCGCTTCAGGCGGAGCGGTCAGCCGGGCGGCCAGACCGCGCCGTCCGGCCCGCATCATCAGCGCGTGGTTGAGCCGCAGGGCGGGCCGTCCGGCGAGCGCGAACCGCCGCAGCAGCGGGTCCCGCACCTCGACCTCCTGCTCGTAGACGGCCCGGGTGCGGCGGGCCGCGGGGCCGCCGCGCGGGCGTACGGTCCACCGCGCCCAGCCGTCGAGGTCCCCGCCGAGCGCCACTTCCAGGACGCCCCGGGCGGGGGCGCGGAGCAGGCCGCTGAGGGTGACGTGGATCTCGTACGGGAGGACGGAGCGGATCACGGCGATCCCGGAGTCCGTGCCGCTCTGCGCGACCCGGCGGACCTGCGGCCACCAGCCGGGGTAGCGCCGGGGGTCCTCCAGCAGGGAGTAGACGAGGGCGGGCGGGGCGTCGAGGTCCCACACGCTGCGGAAGCGGTAGTGCGTCCAGCGGGGCATGTCTCCAGTCTGGACCTCCGCGCGGCGGCGCCGGGGCGGTTTCCGCGAAGGCCCCCGGGACGGGGTACGGGCGGGGCGCGGGTCGGATGCGGGCCGGATGCGGAGGCGGCGCCGGGGGTACTGCCGGGGGTACTCAGGGGCGATCTGAGTAGCCCCGCCCATGTCCTGACGGCGTGACGGGCGCCACACTCCGGGCATGGACACGCCTCTGCCGCCCGCCCACGAGCTGGCGCTCATCGACGCCGAACTGGCCCGACTGGACGCCCGCCGGCTGCAGTTGCTGGCCCGCCGGGACTGGCTGCTGCGGCTGCTGTGGCAGTCGGGCGGGGTGCGGCCGGCACCGGGGGCGGGGGCCTTCGGGCCCGCGGGGGCTCCCGGGCCGGAGGCGTCGAAGCGGGGCGCCCAGAACGTGCTGCTGGTGCTGGGCGCGGTGCTGCTGGCCGTGGCCGCACTGGCGTTCACGCTGGTCAGCTGGGGCTCCCTGGGCATCGGGGGCCGCTCGGCGGTGCTGGCCGCGGTGACGGCGGCGGCGCTGGCGGCGCCGGTCGCGCTGCTGCGGCGGCGGCTGCGGTCGACGGCCGAGGCGGTGGCGGCGGTGGCGCTGGCGCTGACGGTGCTGGACGCGTACGCGCTGCACGCGGTGGGTCTGCCCGGCAGTGCCGGCCCGGCCTACGCGGCGTGGGCGGCCGCGGTGCTGGCGGGGCTCTGGGCGGGGTACGGGGCGGTACTGCGGGGGCTGCGGTCGGCGCCGCTCGCCGCGGTGGGGGCGGCGCAGCTGCCGTTGCCGCTGGCGGCGGCCGCCGCGGGGGCGGACCTGACGGGTGCGGGCTGGGCGCTGCTGGCGACGGCCGCGCTGGACGCGGTGCTCGCGGTGGCGGTGGCCCGGCGGGCCGTGCGGGTGCCGGCGTGGGTGGGCTCGGGGGTGCTGGGCGGGGCGGCGCTGGCGGCGGGGCTGGCGGGGTCCCTGGTGGAGCCCGGGGCGGCCGGTCCGGCCCTGCTGCTGGCGGCGGGGGCGCTGCTGGGCGTGGCGGTGGCCCGGCGCGAGCCGCGGGCGGCGGCGGCCGCGGTGGCGGGGGGTCTGGCGGCGGTTTCGGCGGTGGGGGCGCTGGTTCCGGCCGGGTGGGACGGCGTGTGGTGGGCGGTGGCGGTGCGGGTGGCGGCGGGGCTCGCGCTGGTGGCCGCGGTACGGGGGGACGCGCTCGCGGGGGCGGTGCGGCGCGGGCTGGCCCTGGCGGGGGCGGGGGTGGCCGCGCTGGGCGCGTCGGCGGGGCTGGCGGTGGTGGCGTGGCTGCTGTCCGCGCGGCTGGCGGGGCCGGCCGAGATCTGGTCCGGGACGGCGGAGCGCCCGCAGGGACCGGGGGCGGGCCTCGCCCTGACGCTGCTGCTCGCGGCGGCAGCCCTCGCCCTCCTCACCCGACTCGGCGCGGCGGCGGCGGTGCCGGGGGCTGCCGGTCCTGGGGGAACTCGCCGGGGGGTCGCGGGGCTGTCGGGGCGGGTCGGCCGGGGCGGGGTGGTGGTGTGTGCGTGGGCCGGGGTGTTCGCGGTGGCCGCGGGGCTGCCGGGGGTGGTGGGGCTCGGGGTGGAGCTGGTGGTGGCCCTCGCGGTCGGGGCGGTGGCCCTGCGGGCCGGGGAGCTGGCCGTCGGGCGGGCGGCCGGCGGGTGTGTGGGGGCGGGGGCCTTCGGGGTGTCCCTGGCGGCTCTGGACGGCCGTGCCGCCACCCTCGCGGTGTTCGGGCTGCTGGGTGCCGGGGCCGCGCTGGGAGCGGCGTACGGGGGCGCCCGCGCGGCGGCGCGGGGGGTCTGCGCGGTGGCGTCCGTGGGGTACGCGGCGGCGCTGGTGGTGGCGCTGGGCGCGCTGGGCGGGGTCCCGGTGTCCTGGCAGG
>NZ_JBHVUQ010000312.1:0-5909 GCF_042884105.1 Streptomyces sp. NPDC058157 | reverse complement strand
CTGCCGCACTGCGCCGCCGGATCGCCCCCTACCTGGCCGACCCGGAGCCCGGCACCGTGGCGGCCGGGCTGGCCGGCGGTGCGGCGGCCGGACCCGCGGTGCCCGCCGCCCGCACGGAGGCCGCGGGCCCCGCCGGGGAGGGCGGCCGCGCGGAGGCGCTGGCCCACGCCCTTTCCGTGGTCTCGGAGGCGGCCGTCACCACCGCGCTCCAAGCCCTCGCCCTCACCGCCGCCGGCGTACCCGAAGCGGCCCGCGGCCCGGCCGCGGCGGTGGCCCTCGCCCTGCGCCGCTTCCCACCGGTGGAGGCCGCCGTGCACCCGGTGCGGACCCGCTTCGTCTGGGACGGGATCGCCGTCGACCCCGGCACCGAGATCCTGGCCGCCCCCGGCTGGCTCCGGGAGGACGCCGACCCCGGTGACGCCCCCCGGCCCGCGTCGGACTCCGCGTTCTGCGGATCCCCGGCCGGCTGCCCGGCCGGAGCCTTCGCCGCCCGGGTCGCCGAGGAGACCGTCCGCTTCTTCACGGAGACCGCCCCGCCCGCCCTGATCTCCCCGGCCCTCGCCCCGGACCGGATCCCGCTCACCCTGGCCCCGCACACCCTGCTGCTGGCCCTCCCCGCCCCCGGCGCCGCCCCTCCGGCCGCGCGCGCCGCCGGGCCGTCCGCCGACGCGGTGCTGGCCCGCGCCGACGCCGACCGGCTCGACGCCCTGGCCCGCGGCCTCGCCGACTGCGCCGCCGAACCGGGCTGGAACGGCGACGAGACCGGCGAGGCCTTCCGGATGCGGCTGCTGGACCACGCGCAGCGGTGCACCCGCGCGGCCGCCGACGTCCGCGCGGCCGCCCGCCGCCTCGCCGACTGACAAGGCCGGGGCGCCCCCCCCGGGGAGAGGGGGCGCCCCGGCCGCTACCGCACCAGGGCGTCCCGCCGCTCCCGTTCCCGCCCGACCATCTCCTGGAGGGTCCGCCGGACCTCCGAGGAGAGCTGGCGGGCCGCCGCCGCGCGCTCCCCGAACCCCCGGGGCCGTTCCGGCGGGGCGATCGGCTCACCGATGGTGACCAGCCACTTCGCCGGCAGCGGGAACGGAGAGGTGAGCGGGAAGTACGGGAGGTCGAGGAACTTCGCCAGCGCCGGGACCTCCCCGATCCTCGGCGAGGACTCCTCCGCCCCGATGACCGTGACGGGCACGATCGCCGCACCGGTGTGCAGGGCCGCCACCGCGAAACCGGGATTGAACGGCTGGAGCCGGTAGCGCTCCTGGAACGGCTTCTCCAGCCCGGACAGTCCCTCCGGGAACACCGCGATCAGCTCCCCGTCGCCCAGCCGCTGCATCGCCGCCCGCTGGTCCACGGGTACGCCGCCCTTGCGCGCGGCGTACCGGCCCAGCACCGGGAGCCGGAAGACGAACGGCGCGGCGAGCACGTGCAGCGGCCGCCGCAGCGAGCGGGCCAGGATCTTCTGCAGGACGAACGCGTCCAGCCCCCAGGCCCCGGAATGGTTGGCGACGAGGACCGCCGGGCCGTCGGCGGGGATGTTCTCCAGCCCCAGCACGTCCAGCCGGAACCAGTCGTCGATGAGCCATTCGAGCAGCCGCTCCCAGACGTTCTCGCCGACGTCTCCGGCCATCTTCCGCAGGAACCGCAGCTCGTTACCGGCGACCGCGATGACATCCGCCAGGCTCTCGGACACCAGGGGCCTCCCCTTCTTCCGTGTGGGACATCCAAGTGGCCCTCCCGACAAGGACCTTCACGGTCAACGCCGCCGAATGCCCTTTGATCACGAGGATCACGCGCATTGCGCAATCGACTCTTCGTTCGCCCGTTCCCCTGCCGCTGCCGCCGCGTGCGCCACGCAACGATCTTCGGCTCGTTGACCCGTTGGACCATCCACCGACCGACGCCCCAGGAGACCCCACATGTCCGAGACCGCGCTGCCGGTGCTCCTCCTCGCGGACCCCGATCCGCTCCGCCGCCACGAGACGGCCGAACTGGTCCAGCGCTGGTACCGGACGTCGTTCCGCGTCCTGCAGGTCGGCGGGGTGTCCGAGGCGGAGCGCGTCCTCGGGCAACTGGCGGGACGGGACGTGCCCGTCGCCGCGGTGGTCACCGCCGAGGACCCCGGCGGCCACCCCGCACGCCACCCGCACACGCGCTGGCTGCTGCTCGCCGAGGACGGCGCCGCCCCCGGCGACCCGTCCGTCACGGTCGTCGACCGGGCACCTGCCACCGCCCCCGACGGCAGCGGCACGGGCCTCGCGGAGCGACTGCGCGCCGCCCTCGACGACGCCCTGTGCACCTGGAACGCCGAACGCCGGGGAGGTCTGCCCACCGCCGAGGTCCGCGGCTACCGCTTCTCCCCGGCCGCCTACGCGGTCCGCGACTTCCTGGGCCGCAGCGACGTCCTCTTCCGCTGGGCGGCGCAGGACCGGCCGGACGCTCCGGTGACCGTCCGGCTCGGCGACGGCACCGAACTCGTCGACCCCTCGATCAGCGAACTGGCCGAACGGCTCGGCCTGATCAGGCCCGCCGGCCGGGAACACTACGACGTCGCGGTCATCGGCGGCGGCCCCGGCGGGCTCTCGACGGCCGTGTACGCCGCGGCGGAGGGCATGAGCGTGGTCGTCATCGAGGACGACGCACCCGGCGGCCAGGCCGGTTCGACCTCCCGCATCGAGAACTACCTGGGCTTCCCCGTCGGCCTCACCGGCGGCGACCTCGCCCAGCGCGCGCTCCAGCAGGCCCGCCGGGTCCGGGTCGAATGGCAGCCCACCCGGGTGGCGACCCGGCTCGTCCCGGCCCAGTCGGGCGACCACACCGTGGAGTTCGTCAAGGCGGGCACCACCGAGACGGCCTCGGTGTCCGCGGCCACCGTCGTGGTCGCGACCGGCGTGGAATGGAACCGCCTCGCCTGCCCGGGCACCGAGCGGCTCCTCAACTCCGGTGTCTACTACGGCGCTTCACTCTCCGACGCGCCCTCCACCGCCGGCGAGGACGTCTACATGGTGGGCGCCGGAAACTCGGCCGGCCAGGCCGCCCTCTATTTCGCCCGCCACGCCCGCTCGGTCACCCTCCTCGTCCGGGGCACCGACCTCGGCGCCTCCATGTCCAACTACCTCGTCCAGCGCATCGAGAGGACGCCCGGCCTGCACGTACTGCTCGGCACCGAGGTGGCCGAATGCCTGGGCGGCACCACGCTCACCGGGCTGCGGCTGCGCGAGCGCGCCGGGGGCGAGCGCACCGTCCCCGCGCAGTGCCTGTACGTCCTGATCGGCGGCCGCCCCTCCACGGACTGGCTCGACGGGGCCCTCGAACTCGACGACCGGGGCTACGTCCGCACCGGCGCCGGCACCGGCGACGGCCGCGATGCCCTCCCCATGGAGACCAGCCTGCCCGGTGTCTTCGCCGTCGGCGACGTACGCTCGGGCTCGGTCAAGCGGGTCGGCGCCGCCGTCGGCGAGGGGGCCGCGGTGGCCCACTGCCTGATCGAGTACCGGCGCCGGAACGCGGGCCGCTTCCAGGACGCCGGCGCCTTCGGCGGGTTCTGAACGGCCGCCGCCCCCACGTCCGTTCAGGGGGTGGGGTGCCATTCGGCGAGGAGGATCGTCGCGTCGTCGTGCAGCCGCTGGTCCTGGTGGGTGAGGAGGTCGAGGACCAGCCTGCGGAGGGCCTCGGGGGCCGTGGTGCCCGAGGCCATCGAGCGGATCACGGTGTCGGTCAGCCGCTCCTCGCCGAACAGTTCGCCCGTGGCCGAGCGCGCCTCGGTGACCCCGTCGCTGTAGAGGAGCACCCGGTCACGGGGCTGGAGGCGGGCGCGGTGCAGCGGGGGAGGGGTCTCGGTGTGGTAACCCAGGCCGAAGGGCAGCTGCGCCGGGCGTTCCAGCGCCGTCGGTACGACGTGCCCGTCCCGGATCAGCAGGGGCGGGGGGTGGCCGCAGTTGATCCAGGCGAACTCCCCGCGCCGGGTGTCCAGATGGGCCAGGATCCCGGTCGCCAGCCGGTCCGGGATCCGGCTCAGGAGGGTCCGCTCGATGGTGGTGGCGATGTCCTGCAGGGTGCCGCCGGCCCGGCGCGTGGCACGGCACGCGGCGAGGCCGGCGGCGCTGGCCCCGCCGGCCGCGAGGTCGTGCCCCATGGCGTCGAGCAGGGTCAGGTGGAGTCCGCCGTCGGTGAAGTTGTGGTCGAAGGCGTCGCCCCCGATGTCGTACGCGGGTTCCAGGACGGCGGTCGAGGTCGCCTGGCTGGTGCCGATGGTGCGCGGCGGCAGGAACGCCCACACCAGTTCCGCCTGCAGGGTCATGGGGCGGCTGCGGCCCCGGACGACCAGGAGGTCGTGGTGGGTGGACTTGGAGACGACGATCAGGGTCGCCAGCGCCGCCAGGGTCCGGCACACCTCCAGCTCGCCGTCGTCCAGCGACGGTCCCGTGGCCCGCATGACGCCGACGCGCTCGACGCCGTCGATCATCGGCACCCAGGCGATGGTCCGGTCGCGCGACAGCTGGACCTGCCGGCCGCGGTAGGCCAGACCGGCCAGGGAGGCGTCGATGTCCAGTGCCTCCGCCCGTTCGCCGGCCTCCTGCGCCTCGGCCGTCTCCGGCCGGTCGGCGGCCAGCTGGGGCAGGGCCACGAGCCGCAGCTGCCGGAGGTCGGCCAGGTACAGGTGCGTCCCGGTCAGGCCCAGCCTCCGTGCCGCCTCCTGTATCAGGGCCGGCACCTGCAGGGCCGAGGCCTGGTGGGAGCGCTCCAGCACCCACGCCAGCACCGCGCCCGTCCGCTCGCCCGCGGCCACGGGGCTCACCCCGCCGTCCGGGGGCGGTGTCGTGCCGGGGCGGTGGCGCGGCCTTCGAGGGTCCGGCCGTCCGCCGGCCGGAACGGGCTGCGGTGCCAGGGACAGCGGACACCCCTGCGGGAGCAGCGTTCGGCCCGTGCGCGGACGGTGCCGCCCTCCTCGCGGACGACGAGCACGTCCACCCCGTCGACGCGCGCGAGGGCGGCCCGGCCGACGGGGAAGGCGGTCAGCGGCCCCAGCCGGCGCCACCCGTCCCGGACCTGGCGCGCGACCCCGGCGGTGTCGGCCAGGGCGTGGACGAGGCCGGTCCGGACCTGTTCGGGCGGCAGCTCCGCCCGGTCCGCCCAGTCCGCGGTGGCCGCCGGCGCCGCCGCGGCCGGTCCGACGCCGAGCAGGGCGTCGGCCTCCGGCGCCTGCGCCGGCCGTCCGACCGCGGAGAGCAGCGGGCCCGGACCCGGCGTCGTACGGTGCGTGTCCATGCGGGCGCGTCTACCCGGCGCGCCGGGAGCCATGTACGGACCCGGAGTACGGGCGCCCCGCGGCCGGCGCATGCCGGGCCGGGGACGGGGCAGGGGCGGGCGGGGGGCCAGCGCAGACCTCAGGGAGAGCCGTCATGCCGGAACCGGACCTCGGTGCCTTCGCCGTCGCGCAGGACGGCCCGCTGTACGTGGTCACGGCGGCCGCGGACGGGCTGCGGGCCGGCTGTCTGGTCGGCTTCGCCTCGCAGTGCTCGATCGACCCGCCGAGGTTCGTCGTGTGGCTGTCCGTGGAGAACCACACGTACGGCGTGGCGCGCCGCGCCCGCTACCTCACGGTGCACGTCCTGCGCCGGGAACAGGAGGCGCTGGCCCGCCTGTTCGGGGGCCGGACCGGGGACCGCACGGACAAGTTCGCCGGGATCGACTGGCGGCCGGGGCGCGCCGGCAGCCCGGTGCTGACGGGCGTGGCGGCCTGGTTCACCGGCCGGATCGAGGCCGTCGTCGCGGGAGGCGACCACGAGGGCTTCCTGCTCGCCCCGGTCGAGGACGCGCCGGCCGCCCCGGGCCCCGCCGCCCCGCTGCGGTTCGGCGACGTACGGGACCTGGAGGCGGGCCACCCGGCCTGACGGGGCCGCCCGGACCGGCCC
>NZ_JBHVUQ010000311.1:0-6041 GCF_042884105.1 Streptomyces sp. NPDC058157 | reverse complement strand
CCGTCGCCCAGCGCTGGGGGTTCGTCAGCCCCTCCCACTTCAGCCGGGCCTTCCGTGCCGCCTACGGCATGACGCCCCGCGAATGGCAGGCCGCCGCCCGCCACCGGTCGGCCGTGACGCCCGGCCCGGCGGACCGGGCGGCACGGTGACGGCTCACAGGGTGCGGCGTACGCCTGCCTGGCGCTCGATGTTGCGCAGCTGTACGGCGAGGTCGCCTTCCACGGCGTGGTGCGCGGGTCCGCTGCGGCCGATGGGCAGGACCTCCTCGCTGCGCATGTCCTCCAGCATCAGGGCGAAGGCGGCGTAGGCGGCGGCGAGCGCCACCAGGATGCCCAGGGCGCCCGCCGTACGCGTCGGCCATTCGGCCCCGGTGAGTCCGCCCAGGCCGGTGGCGGCCCAGCGGGGCAGGGAGACCACGAGGACCAGCCACAGGGCCCTCTTGGGCCGGGTCACCGCCGCCATGAGCGCCCCGAAGCACAGGAACGCCAGGTTGAAGACGCCCAGGACCCGGGTCCCGCCGGGTGCGCCGCTGCCCAGGACCAGGGCGTACGCGAGCCAGCTGCCGGCGAAGACGCCCATCAGGGTGGCCGCGATCACATCCCGGGCCTGGAAGGCCAGCACGCTGACGAGGAGTTGCAGGGCGAAGGCGGGCAGGACGCACAGGGCGACGGCCCGTCGGTCGGTGGGGTGCAGGAGGCCCAGTTGCAGGCAGCCGGACAGCACGGAGGCGATGGCCACCGTGAAGAAGCCGAGGGGCATCGGCGAGGCGATGGGGCGCAGGGTGATTCGGGTCATCGCCCGCAGGTCCGGTTCGAAGCGGCGCCCGTCTCCGGTTCCGGGCCCGGGTTCCTTCGCGGGCTCGGGTGCGGTGGGTTCGCCGGTGGGGTCGGTGCTCATCTGCCGTCCCTCCCGTTCAGTGCGCCAGGCACGGGTCGACGGGGTGGGCCGGCCCGGGCACGGGGTCGGTGCCGGTGCGGGCGGCCCGCCAGGCGCGGCGGCGTCCGGACTCGGCGACGGCTTCGGCCACGGTGTCGGCCTGCGCGGCGCCGTCGCCCCGGGCCGCGTAGCCGCCGAAGTGGGCCACCGGACTCCATGCCGGGGAGACGGGCGGTGCCTCCTCCTCGAGGCCCGCGTACTCCGCCGCCGCGTGCACGATGCGCCCGCCGACCACCGTGAGGACGGATTCGATGTCGGGGATGGTCTCGGCGGGGACGGTGAAGTAGTCGTGGGAGAGGACGGCGAGATCCGCGTAGCAGCCTTCGCGCAGTACGCCCTTGACGTCGTCCTCGCCGGTCAGCCGGGCTCCGCCCCGGGTGTACAGGTCGAGGGCCTGGCGCCGGTCGAGGAGGTTCGCGGGCGGGTGGAGGGGTGTGCCGCCGACGGTCCGCCCGGTGACGAGCCAGTGGAGCGCGACCCACGGGTTGTAGGAGGAGACGCGCGTGGCGTCCGTGCCGGCGGCGACGGTCAGGCCCCGGTCGAGCATGGCGCGGACCGGGGGCGTGCGGGAGGCGGCCTCGGCGCCGTAGCGGTCGAGGAAGACGCCGCCCTGGAAGGACATCCGGTTCTGCACGGACAGGGCCCCGCCGAGGGCGGCGATCCGGTCGAGGCTGTCGTCGCGGACCGTTTCGGCGTGGTCGAACAGCCAGCGGTTCCCGGCGGGGAACAGTCCTTCGGCGGCGAGCTTCTCGAAGACCGCCAGATCACGGCGGATGGTCTCGTCGTAGGTGGCGTGCAGCCTGAAGCCCCAGCCGTTCTCCGTCAGCAGCCGGACGGCCTGCTCGAACTCGGCCTCGTAGCCTTCGTCGAGGGCGGGGCGGGGTTCGGCGAAGTTCTCGAAGTCGGCCGCGGCCCAGGTGAGGTTCTCGCCGGCGCCGGCCAGGCGCAGCCACTCGTCGCCGTCGCCGGGACGGACGGTCTCGGTCCAGCGGCGCAGGTCGTCCAGTTCCTGGCCGGGCGTCTGCGGGAAGAGGTAGTAGGCGATGCGCAGGGTCAGTTCGCCCGAGCGGGCCAGGTCGGTGACGATGGCGTAGTCGTCGGGGAAGTTCTGGAAGCCGCCGGCGGCGTCGAGCGCCGAGGTGAGGCCGAAGCGGTTGAGTTCGCGCAGGAAGTGGAGGGTGGAGGTGCGCCGGTCGGCCTCGTCCAGGCGGGGCGCCTTGGCGAGGGTGGAGTACAGCACGAGGGCGCCGGGGGCGGCCAGCAGCACTCCGGTCGGTTCGCCGTCGCGGCCGCGTACGATCTGTCCGCCGCGCGGGTCGGGGGTCTCGCGGGTGAACCCGGCGGCGATGACGGCGGCCCGGTTCATCAGGGCCGACTGGTACAGGTGCAGGACGAAGACGGGGGTGTCGGGGGCCGCCGCGTTGAGCTCGGCGACCGTCGGCATGCGGCGCTCGGCGAACTGCTCGGGGGTCCAGCCGCCGACGACGCGGATCCACTGGCCCTTGGGGGTGCGGCCGGCCTGCTCGCGCAGCATGGCCAGGGCGCGGCGCAGGCTGCGCACGCCGTCCCAGCGCAGTTCCAGGACGTAGTTGAGGCCGCCTCGGATGACGTGCAGGTGCGAGTCGTTGAGCCCGGGGACGAGCCTGCGTCCGAGGGCGTCGACGACCCGGGTGGCGGGGCCGACGAGTTCGGCGAGCTCGTGGTCGTCGCCCAGGGCCACGATGCGGCCGGCGCGGACGGCGACGGCGCCGGCAGAGGGGCGGGCGGGGTCCCCGGTGTACACCTTGGCGTTGCGGACGACGAGGTCCGCGGTGGCGGGGCGCCGGTCCGGGGACGGGGTCATGCCGGCGACGGGCATGCTGGTGGCGGCGCTCATGCCAGGGCCTCCCGGAGGGTGTCGGCGGCCAGGCCGACGGCCAGGCGGGCGGCACGGGTGTCGCGCAGGGCGTCCAGCATCACGAAGTCGTGGAGGGTGCCCAGCACCCGCAGCGCGGTGACCGGGACGCCTGCTTCCCTCAGGCGGGAGGCGTACGCCTCGCCCTCGTCGCGCAGGACGTCGGCCTCGGCGGTGATGACGAGTGCGGGCGGCAGGCCGGTGAGCTGTTCGGCGGTGGCGCGCAGGGGCGAGGCGGTGGGCCGGGCGCGTTCGACCGGGTCGGTCGTGTACTGGTCCCAGAACCAGCGCATGGCGTCGCGGCGCAGGAAGTAGCCCTCGGCGAACTCCTCGTAGGAGCCGGTGTCGAAGGAGGCGTCGGTGACCGGGTAGAACAGCACCTGCGCGAGGAGGCGTACGTCGCCGCGTTCCTTGGCCATCAGCGTGAGGGCGGCGCTCATGTTGCCGCCGACGGAGTCGCCCGCGACGGCGATGCGGGCGGGGTCGAGGCCGTGGGCGGCGCCGTCGGTGGTGATCCACCGGGCGACCGCGTAGTTCTGCTCGATGGCGACGGGGTAGCGGGCTTCGGGTGAGCGGTCGTAGTCGGGGAAGACGACGGCCGCGCCGGCGCCGACGGCGAGTTCGCGCACGAGCCGGTCGTGGGTGCGGGCGTCGCCGAACACCCAGCCCGCGCCGTGGACGTAGAGGATCACGGGGAGGGGGCCGGTGGCGCCGTGCGGGCGGACGATCCGGGTGCGGACCTGGCCGGTCGGGCCGCCGGGCACGGTGATCCACTCCTCGTCCACGGGCGGCAGGTCGACGCCCTCGCCGCTCTGCACGTCCTCGACGGCTCTGCGGCCCTCGGCGACGGGGATCTCGTAGAGGAAGGGCGGCTTCGCGGTGGCGTCGGCGAACGCCTGGGCGGCGGCTTCCAGCACGGGGCGGTCGGGCATGGGGATTCCTTCGTCGGTCGGGTGCGGATGCGGGTTCCGGGCCGGGGACGGGCTCCGGGGTGGCGCCGGTGGCCGCTCCCGGGCGGGAGACGGCCACCGGCGCGCCGGCTGGGGTGCCGGCTCAGCCCAGGAAGGCGAGCAGGGCGGAGTTGACCTCGTCGGCGTGCGTCCAGAGCAGGCCGTGGGGCCCGCCGGGGACGACCTCCAGCTCGGCGCCGTCGATCAGGCGCGCCAGCGGGACGGCGGTGGAGTCGATGGGCAGGGTGCGGTCGGCGTCGCCGTGGATGATCAGGGTGGGGACGTCGATGCGGGGCAGGTCGGCGCGGAAGTCGGTCAGCCAGGCCTGGACGCAGTCGAGGGTGCCTTTGGCGGAGGCGGTGACGGCGACGTTCCAGCTCGCCTGGACGGCCTGCTCGCTGATCCGCTCGCCGCCGAGCACGTCGACGTTGTAGAAGTCGGCGAGGAAGCCGGTCATGAACGCGAACCGGTCGGCGCGGATGGCCTCCTCGATGCCCTTGAAGACCACGCCGTCGACGCCGGCCGGGTTGTCGTCGGTCTTCAGCAGGAAGGGCGGCACCACGCCGATCATCACGGCCTTGGCGATGCGCTCGGAGCCGTAGGTGCCGAGGTAGCGGGTCACCTCGCCGGTGCCCATCGAGAACCCGACCAGGACGGCGTCGCGCAGGTCGAGAGCGGTCAGCACCGCGTTCAGGTCGGCGGCGAAGGTGTCGTAGTCGTAGCCGTCGGCGGGCTGGTCGGAGCGGCCGAAGCCGCGCCGGTCGTAGGTGACGACCCGGTTCCCGGCGGCGAGGAGGGCGGCGGTCTGCTTCTCCCAGGACGCACCGTTCAGCGGCCAGCCGTGGATCAGCACGACCGGACGGCCCGTGCCGTGGTCCTCGTAGTAGAGCTCGACGGGCGCGGAGTTGCCCTCGGCGACCTTGATGTACGGCATGGATGTGCTCCTCTGTGTGTGAAGGTGAAGGTGAGGGTGAGGGTGAGGGGGGCGGGTGGGGTCAGAGGCCGTAGGCCTCCAGCAGGCGCAGCCAGACCTCGCCGACCGTGGGGAAGGCGGGGACCGCGTGCCACAGGCGGTCCAGCGGGACTTCGCCGACGAGGGCGACGGTGGCTGTGTGGATCAGTTCGGTGGCCATCGGACCGGTCAGGGTGCAGCCGAGGATCACGTGCCGGTCGGCGTCGACCACGAGCTTGGCGTGGCCGCGGTAGCCGTCGGCGTGCAAGGCCGCCCCGGCGACGTCGCCGGTACGGTATTCGGCGGTGCGCACCGTGAACCCCGCCGCGCGTGCCGCCCGTTCGGTCAGCCCGACGCTCGCCACCTCCGGGTAGGTGAAGACGGCCTGGGCGGCCGCCGTGCGAGCGGCGCCCGCGCTCCACGGCTGCCGGGGGCCGCCGTCCGCCGGCCGTCCCGCGGCGCGTTCCACGAGCGCGGCGGCGCAGGCCCGCGCCTGGTACTTGGCCAGGTGCGTGAGCTGTGCGCGGCCCGAGACGTCACCGATCGCGTACAGCCAGCCTCCGGGCACCGAGGTGACCCGGCCGGTGTCGTCGACCGGCAGCCGCGCCGCGGCGGACGCCGGGTGGCCGGGGACCACGTCCTCCAGGGCCAGGCCGGCGGTGCGGGGCCTGCGGCCCACCGCCACGAGCAGTGCGTCGCAGCGCAGGACGCCTCCGTCGTCGGTCTCGACGCTCACCTCGCCCGTGTCCGCGTCGCGGGCGACCGACAGGGCCGTGACCCCGAACCGGACGGCGGCGCCGTGGCCGGTCAGCCCGCGGGCGACCTCCTCGCCGGCGCAGGGCTCCCAGTCCGGCAGCAGTGACCGGCCGCGGACCAGGACGGTGACCTCCGCGCCCAGCGAGCGCCAGGCGGTGGCCGCCTCGCAGGCCACGACTCCCCCGCCGATGACGACGAGGCGGCCGGGCACCGCCTCGGCCGTGGTGGCCCGCTCGCTGGTCCACGCGCCGGCCCCGTCCAGCCCGTCGATGTCGGGCAGCACCGGTTCGGAGCCCGTGGCCAGCACCACGGCCCGCCGGGCCCGCAGCACGCGGGTCGTGCCGTCGGCCGCGGTGGCGTGCACCCGGCGCTCGCCGTCGATCCGGCCCCGGCCGCGCACCAGGACGGCGCCGGCCGCCGCGAGCCAGGCGGCCTGGCCGGTGTCGTCGCCGCGTCCGGTGAAGCGGTCGCGGCGGGCCAGGACGGCCGCCGGGTCGGGCGGACCGGTCACCGACTGGCGGGCCCCGTCGACCGCGCGGGCCGAGGCGAGGGC
>NZ_JBHVUQ010000310.1:0-6063 GCF_042884105.1 Streptomyces sp. NPDC058157 | reverse complement strand
TAAGATATGGGGGGCTACTGCTCGCGGGCGCCGCCGCCACCGGCTGCGGCGGCCGCGCCACCACCCACCACAAGCCCGGCACCACCCACGAGCAGGCCTCCGGCGACGTCGGCACCCTGCTCGACACCCAGGACGGCGGCGGACACCGCCTGCGCGAGGTCCCCGCCCAGGGCGCGCCGGAGGTGCGGCTCACCGCCCGCCCCGACTCCGAGGACGGCTGGAACCTCCAGCTGGCCGTGACCAACTTCCGCTTCACCCCCGACAGCACCGGCGGCGCCGCCCTCCCGGGCGCCGGCCACGCCCACCTGGAACTCGACGGCCACAAGCTGGCCCGCGTGTACGGCCCCTGGTTCCACCTGCCCGCGGCGCAGGTGCCCGAGGGCGCGCACACCCTGACCGTCCGCCTCTACGCCGACGACCACACGGCCTGGGCCGTCGCCGGCAAGCCCGTCGAGGCGACGGCGCAGCTGACCGCGGGCCCCCCGGGCCAGGAGTCCCACAGCCACACCGCCCCCGCCCCGCCCGGCACCCAGGCGCCCGCGTCCCCGCAGACACCCCGGGCCGACCGGACCGTCACCCTCACCGTCCGCGACGGCAAGGTGTCCCCGCCCACCGGCCGCACCGAGCTGCGGCGAGGCGAACGGATCGCCCTGCGCGTCACCAGCGACCGCGCCGACACCCTGCACGTCCACGGCTACGACAAGGAACTCGCCCTGCCGGCGGGCCAGGAGGCCACCCTGGTCCTGACGGCCGACCGCACGGGCCTCTTCGAGGTGGAGACCCACGAGTCCGGACTCGTCCTGACCCAGCTCCTCGTCCGGTGACCCCCCACCCCACCGGCCCGTCGACCCTCCTGGCCCACGGGATCGGCTCCCAGCACGACCTGCCGATCTCCCCCTTCTACGCCTTCGCCGGCGCCTTCACCGCACTCTTCGTCTCCTTCCTGGCACTCGGCCTCCTCTGGTCCGCCTCCCGCTTCCGCGGCGACCGCTCCGGGCTCGCCCTGCCCGCCGGGATCCAGCGGGTGGCCGACGCGCCGGCCACCCGCACCACCCTGCGCGGACTGGGTCTCGCCGCAGCCCTCGCCGTACTCCTCCACCTCCTCCTCGGTCCCGACGACCCCGCCCGCAACCCCGCCCCGGGCGCCGTCTACGTCCTGCTCTGGGTCGGACTCGTGCCCGCCTCCCTCCTCCTCGGCCCCGTCTGGCGCCTGCTCAACCCGCTCCGCACCCTGCACCGCCTCCTCGCCCAGGCCCGCCGCCGCCCGCCGGGAGCCGGCCGCCCCCTGCCGCCCGGACTCGGCCAATGGCCCGCCGCCACCGGTCTGTTCGCCTTCACCTGGCTCGAACTCGTCTCTCCCGATCCCGCCTCCACCACCTCCCTCCTGATCGCCCTCACCGCCTACGCCGTCCCGCACCTGCTCCTCGCCGCCCGCCACGGCGAGGACTGGTTCACCGCCGCCGACCCCTTCGAGGCCTACTCCGGCCTCCTCTCCCGGCTCTCCCCCCTCGGCCGCCGCCACGACGGCCTCCTCGCCCTGCGCAACCCCTTCCACGGACTCGACGCGACGCCCGAGCGGCCCGGACTCGTCGCCACCGTCTGCGTCCTCCTCGGCTCCACCGCCTACGACGGCTTCTCCGACAACCCCTCCTGGATCAACGCCGTCCAGACCTCCCCCCTCGGCCGCACCCCCACGGCCACGCTCGGACTGCTCGCTTCCATCGCCCTCGTCGCCACCCTCTACTGCCTCTGCGCGGGAGCCACCCGCCTCGTCAGCGGACCGCACCCCCGCCCGCTGACCGCCTTCGCCCACTCACTCGTACCGATCGCCCTCGGCTATCTGATCGCCCATTACTTCTCCCTCCTCGTCACCGAAGGACCACGCACAGTAAGCATGGCACTCGGCACTGACAACGCCCCGGAGCCCAGTCCCCCCTTGGGTCCAGGCGGTCTCGCCGCCCTCCAGGTGATCGCCGTCGTCACCGGACACGTACTCGGCGTGATCGCCGCCCACGACCGGTCCGTACGCCTCTTCCCCCCGGCGAAGGCCGTCGCCGGACAGCTGCCGCTGCTCGCGCTGATGATCACGTACACCGTCGGCGGGCTCACCCTCCTCTTGAACTGAGCCGGAACCGAGCGCCGTCAGGAAGGGCATGATGGATCCCGTGCCTCCCGCCCACCCCATGCGCCGGACCCCGGTCCAGCAGCGCAGCGCCGACCGCCTCGCCCGGATCCTCGACGCCTGCGCCGAACTCCTCGACGAGACCGGGTACGAGAACCTGAGCACCCGCGCCGTCGCCCTGCGCGCCGGCGTGCCCATCGGCTCCGTCTACCGCTTCTTCGGCAACAAGCGGGCCATGGCCGCCGCCCTGGCCCAACGCAACCTCGACCGGTATGCCGAGGGCATCACGGCACGGCTCGCCCTGGTCCCCGCCACGCACTGGCGGCCCGTCGTGGACGCGGTGCTGGACGAGTACCTGGCCATGAAACGGACCCTCCCCGGCTTCGCCCTGGTCGACTTCGGCGTGCCCGCCCCGCCCGCGGAGGGCCCCGCCGCCGACCCCAACCACCAGGTCGCGGCCCGCCTCACCGGCCTCCTGTGCGCGCACCTCGGGCTCACCCCCGACCCGGTCCTGCGGCGGGCGGTCCTGGTGGCCGTGGAGGCGACGGACGCGCTCGTGCAGCTGGCCTTCCGGGCCGACCCGGCCGGGGACCCCGGGATCGTCGGCGAGACCCGGGCGATGATGCACGCCTACCTGGCCCGCGTCCTCGACTGACCCGGCAGCCGCCGCCCGGGCCCTGGCCCCCGCCGCCCCGCCCGACCCCCGCCGTCGGCCCCTCCGCCCGGTGGAACCGAACGGGCTGCTGCAACCCCCTCCCCGCCGTCCCTACCGGTCGGTATGCTCAGGGCGCCCGCGGGCCCGCGCCGCGCGAGGCCGGGTCCCGCCGGTCCGCGCCCGCGCCGCCTGCCGCCCCCGGGAGGGCCCATGCCCCGCACCGCCCCGCGTATCTGCCCCCTCTGCGAAGCCACCTGCGGCCTGACCCTCACCATCGAGGGGACCACCGTCACCGGCGCCCGAGGCGACCGCGACGACGTCTTCAGCCGCGGGTTCGTCTGCCCCAAGGGCGCGGCCCTCGGCGCCCTCGACTCCGATCCGGACCGGCTGCGCACCCCCCTCGTCCGCCGCGGCGGACGACTGCGCGAGGCCACCTGGGAGGAGGCGTACGACACCATCGCCGCCGCCGTCCCCGCGCTGATCAGGGAACATGGCGCACAGTCCGTGGGCGTCGTCCTCGGCAACCCCAACGCCCACACCATGGCCGGAGCCCTCTACCCGCCGCTCCTCCTCGGCGCCCTGGGCACCCGCAACCTCTTCACGGCCAGCACCCTCGACCAGATGCCCAAGCACGTGTCCAGCGGGCTCCTGTTCGGCGACCCCTTCGCCATCCCGGTACCCGACCTGGACCGCACCGACTTCCTGCTGCTGATCGGCGCCAACCCCGTCGAGTCCAACGGCTCCCTGTGCACCGCCCCCGACTTCCCCGGCCGCCTCAAGGCCCTGCGGGCCAGGGGCGGCACGCTCGTCGTCGTCGACCCGCGCCGCACCCGCACCGTCCGGCTCGCCGATCGGCACCTGGCCCCGCGCCCCGGCAGCGACGCCCTGCTGCTCGCGGCGCTCGCGCACACCCTCCTGGACGAGAAGCTCACCGCTCCCGGCGCCCTCGGGGAACACACCGAAGGCCTCGGGGAACTCGCCGACGCCCTCGGGAGTTTCACTCCTGAGGCCGTCGCACCCGCCTGCGACCTTCCGGCCGAGGAGATCCGCAGCCTCGCCCGGGAGCTCGCGGCCTCGCCGACCGCCGCCGTCTACGGGCGGATCGGCAGCTGCACCGTGGAGTACGGGACGCTCGCGAGCTGGCTCGTGGACGTCCTGAACGTCCTCACGGGGAACCTCGACCGCCCCGGCGGGGCCCTGTTCCCCCTGCCCGCCACCGGCCCGCGGCCCCGCCCCGCCGGGCCCGGCAGGGGCTTCGCCCTCGGCCGCTGGCAGAGCAGGGTCAGCGGCCACCCCGAGGTCAAGAGCGAACTCCCCACCGCCGCACTGGCCGAGGAGATCGAGACACCGGGGGAGGGGCGCATCCGCGCGGTGATCGCCATCGCCGCCAACCCGGTCCTGTCCGCCCCCGACGGACGGCGGCTCGACGCGGCCCTGGCCGGAGTCGACTTCATGGTCAGCGTCGACCCCTACCTGAACGAGACCTCGCGCCACGCCCACGTCGTCCTGCCCCCGCCGCCGCCCTCCCGGACCGCCCACCACGACTTCTCCTTCAACGGCTTCGCCATCCGCAACCAGGTCCGCTACACCCGCCCCGCCATACCCCTGGAAGCGGACCGGCTCGACGAGTGCGAGATCCTCGCCCGCCTCGTCCTGGCCGTCTCCGGCGCGCACGGCTCCGCCGAGCCGTCCGCCGTCGACGAGACGGCGATCCGGGCCGCCCTCGCCAAGGAGACCGCCGACCGCAACTCGCCCCTGCACGGTACCGATCCGGCCCGTCTGGAGGCGATGCTGACCGGAGAGAACGGCCCCGAGCGCAGGCTCGACCTGATGCTCCGTCTCGGACCGTACGGGGACCTGTTCGGCGCCGCCGGAGCGGAGGCGGCGGAACACGGGCGGGAACAGGGGCGGGAGCAGGAGCAGGAGCAGGGGCTCAGCCTGGAGCGGCTGCTCGCGCACCCGCACGGCATCGACCTGGGCCCCCTGCGGCCCCGGCTCCCCGGGCTGCTGAGGACCCGCAGCGGCAGGATCGAGCTGCTGCCGGACCCGATCGCGGCCGAGCTGCCCCGGCTGCGCGCGGCGCTCGCCGAACGCCCCGCCGCCCTGGTCCTCGTGGGCCGCCGCCACCTGCGGTCCAACAACAGCTGGCTGCACAACGTCCCGGCCCTCGTCGGAGGTTCCAACCGCTGCACCCTCCAGGTCCACCCCCACGACGCCGACCGCCTCGGCCTCGCCGACGGCGGCCGCGCCCGGGTCACCGCCGACGGCGGCAGCCTGGACGTCCCGGTGGAGGTCACCGACACCGTCCGCACCGGCGTGGTCAGCCTCCCGCACGGCTGGGGCCACGACCGCGACGGCACCCGGCTCGCGGTGGCCGGCACGGTCGCGGGGGTCAACGTGAACCAGCTCCTCGACGGCAGCCGCCTCGACCCCCTGTCGGGCACCGCCGTCCTCAACGGCTTCCCCGTCACCCTGACACCCCTGCCCTGAGCTGGGGTTTTGCTCGTATTGCTCACGCCCGGACGTCTTGTTGGCCCCAGGAGGCGGCACCTACCTTCCCTGCATGCTGACCTTCCTCGGCTTCGCCATGATCGCGACCTTCCTGGTCCTGATCATGCTGAAGAAAATGTCGCCCATCGCGGCGCTCGTCCTCGTCCCCGCGCTGTTCTGCGTCTTCGCCGGCAAGGGCGCGCACCTGGGGGACTACGTCATCGACGGCGTCGGCAAGCTGGCGCCGACGGCCGCGATGCTGATGTTCGCCATCGTCTACTTCGGCGTGATGATCGACGTCGGCCTCTTCGATCCGGTCGTCCGGGGCATCCTGCGGTTCTGCAAGGCCGACCCCATGCGGGTGGTGGTCGGCACGGCCGTCCTCGCAGCGATCGTCTCCCTCGACGGGGACGGCTCCACCACGTTCATGATCACGGTTTCGGCCATGTACCCGCTCTACAAGCGGCTCGGCCTGAGCCTGGTGGTCATGACCGGCGTCGCCGCGACCGCCAACGGGGTCATGAACACCCTCCCCTGGGGCGGCCCCACCGCCCGCGCCGCCACCGCCCTCAAGCTCGACGCGGCCGACATCTTCGTCCCCATGATCCCGGCCCTGGCCGCCGGACTGGTCTTCGTCTTCCTGCTGGCCTACGCCCTGGGCATCCGCGAGCGCCGCCGGGTCGGTTCCCTGGTCATGCCCGGCGAGGAGGCCGAGCGGGAGACGGAATCCCTGGTCGCGGCCGGATCCGCGGCGTTGGCCGCCGCCGGGGGCCCGCGCGGCGCCACGGGCGGCGCC
>NZ_JBHVUQ010000309.1:0-6144 GCF_042884105.1 Streptomyces sp. NPDC058157 | reverse complement strand
GGGCGGGTGACGGGGGCCGCGCGCCGGAGGCGGGGGGGCGGCGCGCCGGGGCGGGTGACGGGGGCCGCGCGCCGGAGGCGGGGGGGGGAGCCCGGGCCGCTGCGGCGCCTGCCGGGGCGGGCGGCGGGGCAGGTCGCGGAGCGGTAGCGGGCGGCGCCGGAGTGGCCCGTACGAGGCGGCCTCGGCGCTCAGCGCGAAGGGCGTGCGCCCCGCGGGGTGCGGCGCAGGCGGCGGGCGCCGAGCAGCAGGCCGCCGCCGGCGGCCAGGGCGGCGACGGCTCCGGCGCCGTAGACCCACTCACGGGGCCCGGTGTGCGCGAGCGAGCCCGCCGCGGCCGCGTCCTGCGGTTCCTCCGGACCCTCCACGGAGAACCGGTACCCGCCGGCCTCGCCGACCCACTCCCCGTCGTCGCCCTTGCGCTGCACCAGCGCCGCGTCGGCGACGACCTCGCCGAGGGGGGCGTCGGGGGCGAAGGCGAGCTGCACCTTGACGGTGGTAGAACCGCCGGCCGGCACCGAGAAGCCGGAGAAGGCGTCCTTGCCGTCGAACACCGCGATGATCTCGTCGCGGTCGCTGCGTTCGAGGCTGACGGGGAAGGGGCCGCCGGGTGCTTCGAACTCCATGCGGAGGTGGGCGGGGCGCAGGGCCCGGGCGGGGTCCGTGAACACGATCACGGGGTGGATGGCGGTGCAGGTGCCGCCGGTGGTGTTCGTCAGGTCCAGCAGCCAGGTCTGCGGGCCGCCCCCGGCCCGGTAGACCACCGGTCCGCCCCGGATCCGGGCCCCGATCGGGAAGGCGCCGCCCTTGCCGTCCCCGCAGCTCGCCCGTGCGCGGGAGGGCAGCGCCGGTGCGGGCATGGCGGGGGCGGGGGCGGGCGCGGGGCGGGGGGCACCGCCGGGGCCGTTGTCCGCGGTGGCGGAGGGTGCGGCGAGGGCGAGGAGGAGGGCGGTGAGGGCGGGGGCGTTGCGCAGTCGCATGGAAGGCCTCGCTGCTCTGCTCGCCGGACGAGTGATGATCGGACGAGGCGACAATCACCCCGCCCCTGCCCGCACCCTCCCACGCCCCCACACCCCACCCCCATCCCCACGCCCGACTCCTCCCGCTTTACCCCCGGATGGCCCCGGTGCCCCCGGCAGGGGTCATGCCCCGGGGCGGCGCCGCGTCAGACCACGGCAACGGCCAGGCTGACCACGTAGCGCTCCTCGACCATGCCGTTCGGGAAGACTTCGCGGAGGATGTCGCGTTCCTCGGCCAGGAAGGCCCTGGTGCCGTCCTCGCCGAGGACGAGGAAGTCGGAGTAGCTGGCGAGGTTCGCGAGATGGGTGTCGAGCGGGATCCTCCTGGCCCAAGCCAGCTGCCGCGTGACGATCCCGAGCCGGGCCGGCAGGCCGCGGAACCGGGCCAGCGGGTCGGGTGCGCCGTCCGGGGCGCCGAAGAGGCGCCGCAGGCGGGAATCCTGGGCGGCCGTCCAGGGCACCGCGCCGTCCCCGTCGTTCCACCACAGGGCGAGCGCACCGCCGGGGCGAAGCACGCGCAGGGCCTCCGGGACGGACTTGCGCGGGTCGGTCCAGTGCCAGGCCTGGGCGTAGGTGAGGACGTCCATGGAACCGGTGGCGAGCGGCAGGTTGTCACCGTCACCGAGCACGACGGGGACGTGGGGCAGTCCCAGGCGGAGCTGGGAGGCCATGCCGAGGCCGGGTTCGACCGCGACGACGCGTGCACCCCGGGCATGGAGGAGGGCGGTCGCCAGTCCGGTACCGGCGCCGATGTCCGCGACGCGGGCGCCCTCGAGCGGGCGGCCGGAGAGTTCCTCGACCGCGTCGAGCAGAGCGGGCGGATACGAAGGACGGCTCGCGGCGTAGCGGGCGGCGGCCTTGTCGAAGGAGCGGGCTTGCGCAGTGGTGGTCACGTGACCATCCTCGGCGTTCGGAAGGCTCCCGGAACGGCCCTTTGCAGCCGTTTCCCACGGGGCCTCACCGGGACCCGACGAACCTGCGGTGCCAGGTCGACACGACTCCCGACCGGCCACCGCCACGCACCAGGGCACCCCTGGTCGGCGCCCCGGGGCGTTTGAGACGCGGGGGGCTGGGCCCGGGGCCTGGGCCCCGGGGGGGGGCGGCCCGGGGGGGCGGGGCCGGGGAGCACCGCCCCGCACCACGGGGGTCGGGGCACGGCGTAGGCCCCGGGGAGCGGCGGCAGGGTGGGTAGGGGACCGCTCCGCGTAGCGGCGACCCGACCCCGCCCCCAGCCGCCCAAACCGGCCCGGCCCCCGACGCCACACGGACCAGATCCTGGTCGGACCATCGGGCCGACCAGGCCGACCAGGTCAATCGGCCCGATGGGCCCGACCGGCCCGATGCACCCGACCGAGTGGTCAGGCCACCAGGCCGAGCAGGTCGACCTGCCCGATGGGATCGACCGAGACCGCCGGCTCGACCGCCAGGTCAACCGCGCCCGAACAGCGGCCCCAGCGCCAGCTCCGCCGCGCCCTCCGCGACACCGGCCGGCGCGAGCCCCACCAGCGGCGGGTCGGCCGTCAGGGTCCGGGCGGCCAACACCTCGCGCACCCCCCTCACGAACACCTCCGGCGCCCCAGCCACCACCCGGCCCCCGAGCAACACCCGGTCCACGTCCAACAGTGCGAGCAGGTTCGCCGCGCCCTCCCCCAGCACCCGCGCCGCCCCCGCCAGGTCGCCCCGGGCCACCGCCTCCAGGCAGAGCACCTCCAGGCAGCCCCGGCCCCCGCACCGGCAGGGCGGGCCGTCCAGCAGCAGCACCTGGTGCCCGAACTCCCCCGCCCCCGACCGCGCCCCGCGGTAGACCGCCCCGTCCAGCCGCAGCCCCGCCCCGAGCCCGGTCCCGAAGTGCAGGTACACGACGGCACCCGGCCCCGGTCCGCCCGGACCCGCCGCCGCGACCCCGGCGTTGGTGTCCTTGTCCACCACCACCGCCACCCCCAGCCGCCCCGCCAGCACCTCCCGCAACGGGAACCCCTCCCACTCCGGGAACCCCGTCACCCGCCCCGGCACCCCGGTCCGCCAGTCCAGCGGCCCCGGCGCCGCCACGCCCACCCCGAGCAGCCGCGGCGCCTCCAGCCCGCCCGAGACCCGCCCGACCGCCCGTACGGCGGCCTCCGCCACCGCCTCCGGGCCGGCCGCGAAGTCCAGCGGGCCGCTCCACCGCCCGACGACGCCGCCCGCCAGGTCGACCCGTACGGCCCGGAGCTCGTCCCGGTCGAGGTGCACCCCCACCGCGTACCGGGCGCCGGGCACCAGCCGCAGCCGGGTGCGCGGCTTGCCGCCGGTCGAGGCGTCGCGGCCGGCCTCGGCGACCAGGCCCTCGGCCGCGAGCCGGGCGGTGATCTTGCTGACGGCCTGCGGGGTGAGCCCCGTACGGGCGGCGAGCTCGGCGCGCCCCAGCCCGGACGGGCCGGCCGCGCGGAGCAGGTCCAGCAGCAGGGCCTCGTTGTGCCCGCGCAGCGCCGGCAGGTTCGCCCCGCCCCGGCCACCGTCCACGTTCACGTTCACGTGCGCGTTCGCGTTCGCCCTGTTCACCTGCCCATTGTCCACCCTCCTTGCACTTAGACAACACTGTTGCCAAAGTGGAAGCCATGAACGCCTCCCCCCACGCCCCCCTGCGCGTCGCACTCGTCGGCTACGGACTCGCCGGCTCCGTCTTCCACGCCCCGCTCGTGGCCGCGACCGAGGGCCTCGTCCTCGACACCGTCGTCACCTCCGACGCCGGCCGGCAGGCCCAGGCCCGCGAGGCCTACCCCGGGGTCCGCGTCTCGGCCTCCGCCGACGAGCTGTGGGAGCGCACCGGGGACGTCGAGGACCCCCTCGGCCTCGTCGTCATCGCCTCCCCCAACAGGACCCACGTCCCGCTCGCCACCGCCGCCCTGACCGCCGGCCTGCCCGTGGTCGTGGACAAGCCGCTCGCCGCCACCGCCGCCGAGGCCCGCGAACTCGCCGCGCTCGCCGAGCGGACCGGCACCTTCCTCTCCGTCTTCCAGAACCGCCGCTGGGACAACGACTTCCTCACCGTGCGCCGCCTCCTCGCCGACGGCGAACTCGGCGAGGTCCAACGCTTCGAGTCCCGCTACGAGCGCTGGCGCCCGCAGCTCAAGGGCGGCTGGCGCGAGTCCGGCGCGCCGGAGGAGATCGGCGGCCTGCTGTACGACCTCGGCAGCCACGTCGTCGACCAGGCGCTGGTGTTGTTCGGGCCGGCCGTACGGGTCTACGCGGAGACGGACACCCGCCGCCCGGGCGCGCAGACCGACGACGACACGTTCATCGCGATCACGCACGCGAACGGCATCCGCTCCCACCTCCACGTCAGTGCCACCGCCGCCCAGCTCGGCCCGCGCTTCCGCGTCCTCGGCTCGCGCGCGGGCTACGTCAAGTACGGCCTGGACCCGCAGGAGGCCGCGCTGCGCGAGGGACTGCGGCCGGGCGGCGGTACGGGCGGGCCGGCGTGGGGCGAGGAACCGGAACACCTGTGGGGGCGGCTCGGCTCGGGCGAGTCCCCGCTGACCGGCGGCGGCGACCCGGTGCCGACGGTCCCGGGCGACTACCCGGCCTACTACGCGGCGGTCGCGCAGGCGCTGCGCACGGGCGGCCCGGCTCCCGTCACGGCGGACGAGGCGGCGCACTGCCTGGCGGTGCTGGAGGCCGCGCGCGTTTCGTCCCGTGAGGG
This sequence comes from Streptomyces sp. NPDC058157, assembly GCF_042884105.1. Classification (NCBI taxonomy): domain Bacteria; kingdom Bacillati; phylum Actinomycetota; class Actinomycetes; order Kitasatosporales; family Streptomycetaceae; genus Streptomyces; species Streptomyces sp. NPDC058157. The sequence goes on along the minus strand of NZ_JBHVUQ010000309.1, from coordinate 1,449 downwards.
GGTGGTCGTCGCCCTGTGATCCAGCCTGTCGCAAAATCGACGGTTTGCGGGCATGAAAACGATCTATCCTGCACGGGCTGCTGATCATCACACTTGTGAAGAATGGACATCCCACCTGTGAAGCTGCCCCGGATCGCATCCGTCGTGGCCACCGCCGCGATCGCCCCGGCCGTCCTGCTCTCCTCGCCCGCCTTCGCGGCCGACGACGCGGCGGCCGCGCCGTCCACCCCGTCCTCCCCGACCGCGCCCGACGCGGGTTCCGAGGGGAAGCCGGCGGCGGACAAGCCCGCCGACAAGCCCGCCGAGGACCCCCAGGCGGCGAAGGACCGGGCGGCGATCGAGGCGATCCTGGCCGACCCGGCCCGCGGTCCCGGCGTCCGCGGCGCGGCGGCGAAGGCGCTCAAGGGAACGGCCGCGGACATGCGGACGTTCCTGACGGTCGACCTGGCGAAGGAGCAGTTCGTCGACGACGAGGTCAAGATCTCCCGGATCCACAACTTCGGCGGCCCCGCCGTGAAGGCGGCCGCGGTCGAGGCCCTCCGCAAGGAGACCCAGGAGGCCTACACCGCGTTCCTGAACGAGGGCCAGCACGCGGCCCGCCTCAAGGACGACCGCGCCGAACTGGCCCGCATGCTCAGCGGCGCCGGCCGGGGCGTCACCCAGGCCGTGAACGAGCTGCTGGACCATGGCACGCGCGAGCAGATCCGCGAGTTCGTCGCCACCGGCCAGCACAAGGTGCGCGCGGAGGACGACCGGGTCGCCCTGTTCGGGATGATCAAGGACGCCGGGCCGGGCCTCAAGGAGGGGATCATCAAGCTCCTGGAGGGCAACCCGACCCCGGCGCAGCTGCGCACCTTCGTGACGACCACCCAGTTCGAACTGCGTGACGACGACAACAAGGTGCAGATCGCGTCCATGGTCGCCAAGGCCGGCCCGGAGCTGAAGAAGGCCGCCCTCGCCGCCCTCAAGGGCACGCCGGAGGACCGCGCCGCATTCCTCAAGACCGGCCAGCACGTGGCCCGGGCCAAGGACGAGGGCCACGGCACGGGAACGGGCACGGGCACGGGCTCCGGCACCGGAACGGGCTCCGGTACCGGCTCCGGGGGCGGCGCCCAGCAGGCCGTCGCCACGGGCACCGGCAAGGGCAACGGCAACGCCGCCCCGGCCGGTGGCTCCTCCTCCGGCCCGCTCGCGAACACCGGCGCCGGTGCGGAGACCGGCTGGATGGCGGGCGCCGGCGCCGCCGCGCTCACCGCGGGCGCCGGCCTGGTCGTCGCCAACCGCCGCCGCCGCACGTCGGCCGAAGGCTGACCGGTACGGGGAGGGGCGGGCGGCGCCCCGGCGGCCCCCCCCCCAACCAACTCCCCCCCCCCACCCCCCCCAGAAAAAAAAGCGCAGGCGGCCCCGCCCCCAGAAAAACACCACCACCAACACACCCGCCCCCACGAA
>NZ_JBHVUQ010000308.1:0-6153 GCF_042884105.1 Streptomyces sp. NPDC058157 | reverse complement strand
GTCCTGCCGGGCGGAGACGTTGGAACCGGGACCCTCCGGGCTGCGCCACGAGGCCCCCTCCACGGCCCGCCACCACGGAACGCCCGCCACCGGCGGCGAGACGGCCGCGACCCGGTCGCCGAGGAAGGCGCCGAAGGTGAACGAGAACCCGAAGCGCTCGGCCTCGGTCACATGGCCCGTGGCCTTGACGAAGGTGGCGAACCGGGCGTTGGTCACGGTCGTGGCCGCGATCCGGAAGGGCCCCACGGCCACCTCGCGGACCGGCCCCTCGGCGTCGGCGGGGAACCCCTCGGGGTCGTCGGTGCCCATCAGGAAGCGGCCCCCGGGCAGCGCGAGCAGCTGCCGGGCCACCCGCGAGGGCGGGGCCGCGGGCGGCGGCGGGGCGAGGGCGAGCACGGGGGAGTGGGCGTGGCCGGGGGTGCAGCAGTCGGGCATGTCGGCTCCGGGGGACGGGTCCGGCCGGGCACCCCGGGACGGGGCGCCCGGCCGCAGGGGTGGTCAGGCGGTGCGGTCGGCGTGCAGCCGGCCGGCCAGGGCGGGGATACCGAGGGCCTGCTCCTGGGCGGGGGTGGCCCCGTGCAGCAGATTGGTCAGCTGGTACGGGTCGCCGGCCAGGTCGTAGTACTCGCGGAAGGTGACCTGCCCCGTACCGGACACCGTTCCGCTCGCGTCGGTCCTCAGGTCGTAGTACTCCGTGTACTGCTCGTCCTTGGCGACGTACGAGGACCAGGTCGGGGTCCCGCCGGTGGCCGTGCCCTGCTTCCACCACTCCACCAGCAGGTGGTCGCGGCTGTGGGAGGAGAGCAGGGAGCGGCCGTCCTGGGGCGCGGCGGGGGTGATGCCGGCCGCGTCGAGGAGGGTGGGGGCGATGTCGATGTTGGCGACGATCCGGTCGTCCTGCGTCCCCGCGCCCCGGCCGCCGGCCGGCCAGGAGAGGTAGAAGGGCACCTCGTGCGCCGGGCGGTAGGGCACCGACTTGGCGGTCCAGCCGTGGTCGCCCCAGCTGAACCCGTTGTCGCCGATGTAGACGACCAGCGTGTTCTCCAACTGGCCCAGCGCCTGGAGCTTGTCCTTGAAGGCCTGCACCGCGTCGTCGACCGAGAGCAGGGTCCGCAGCTGTTCGGCCCGGATGGCCCGCCCGTCGGCGAGGGTGCCGGTGGCCTCGCGGATGTACGGGGGCTTGTCGGCGCGGTCCTCCTCCGGGACGGAGGGCCGGCCGTTCCACGCGGGCACGGCGGTGTCCGCGTACTTCGCCTCGGGGGTCCGCGGGCCGTGCGAGGCGTACGGGGTCACGTAGGCGAACCAGGGCCGGGGGTCGGTGGCGGCCTTGTCGAGGAAGGCGAGGGTGCGGTTCTTGACGACGGTGGTCGTGTAGCCGTCGATGGTCCGGACGGTGCCGTCGACGTTCCACCGGGCGTCGACGTACGCGGGCTGGAGGAGGGCGAACTCCTCGAAGTGCGGCGGGCTGTCCGCCAGGTTCCAGGAGTTGAGGTACTTGCCGAACAGGCCGGTGCGGTAGCCCGCCTCTTGGAGGTACTTCTGCACGGTGGTGCTCTGGTCGAGCGCGTGCGCGGCCTTGTTGTTGCGCACGCCGTGGTTGTGGGCGTGCCGGCCGGAGAACACGCTGGAGCGCGAGGGGGCGCACAGCGGGGTGGTGACGTGCCCGTGGGTGAACTTCACCCCCCGGTCGGCGAGCCAGGCCACGGTCTTGGGCAGGGCCCACTCGGTGTGCTTGGGCTGGTCGTCGGTGACGATCAGCAGGATGTTCGGACGGCCGGCGGCCGCGGCGGGACCGGCCGCGGCGACCTGGGCGACGGCGGGCACGGCCGTGGCGGCCGCCACGGCCGCGGCTCCGCCGAGGAAGCCCCGGCGGCTCACCGGGTGACGCGGGTTCTCGCTCATGCGGTCTGTTCCTCCTGGGTGCGAGGGCGCGTGGGCGCACGGCGGCGGGCGCGGTGCGCGGGGGAAGAGACGGGGACCGGGCACGGGTCCCGTGGGCCGGGGGGCGCGATCAGCGCGCCGGGGCGGCCGTACAGAGGGCGGCGGCCACGCCGACCGGGTCGATGCGGCGGCGCGAGGTGAGGATTCCTGCTGCCATGGCGACGACAGTAGGCGCAGCGGAACCCCGGTTCCATGTACGGCGGATGAAATGACCGCCCCCGTCCGCCCGGGCCCTGCCCAGCCCCTGCCCGGGCCCCGCCCGCGCCCCCGCACGCGCCCTGCCTTCCCGTCCCGTTCCGGCCTATGATCGCTGCTCCGCGTACGAGGGGGGCTCGGTATGGGGACGTTCGGCACGGCATCACGGCGGGCGCAGGACGAACGGCGCCGGGAGCGGCTGCTCCGGGAGGACTGGCAGGCCGCCCGCCGCCAGGCCCTGCGGTGGACGGGCGCGGGGGAGGACGGGCAGCGGATCCTGGCGCGGTTGCTGGTCCTGACCGCGCGCGGATGGCGGCTGCTGGTGCCCCGGCGGTGGTCCGGGACACCGGCCCCGCGGGCGGACGTCCTGCTGGTGGGGCCCGGGGGCGTGTTCGTGGTCGACGTCACGGCCGGCGGGGAGCCGGGGGAGGAGCGGGTGGCCGCGCTGCTCGCCGGCACGAGGGCCGCCGAGAGCGCGGTGGCCGCCCTCGGGATGTCACCCGTGGCGGTCCAGCCGGTCATGGTGCACGCCGGGCGGAGCGCCCACACCGAACGCGGCCGGATCCTCCTCCTGGGCGAACAGGAGGCCGGTCCCGTACTGCTGGCGCAGCGGAACCGGCTGCGGTCCGAGGCGGTCCGGGCCATCGCCGACCACCTGGAGCGGGTGTTCCCGGAGCACGAGGGCGCGGCGGTCGACCGGCGTACGCACGCGGCGCCCGCACCCCCGCAACACGACGTTCCGGAGGGGTTGTTCGACGTGGAAGGGCTACGGGACGCGGCCCTGGAGGAAGCCATGGCCGCACCGGTCGAGCAGTGGATGACCTTCCTCCACCCCGATCAGGTGGCCCTCGTACGCCGGGACTGGGGCGGCCCGGCACGCATCAGCGGACCCGCGGGCACCGGCAAGACCGTCGTCGCCCTGCACCGGACGGCCCACCTGGCCAGGCGGACCACGGGCCGCCTCCTGTACGTCACCTTCGCCAACAACCTGCCCCGGGTGCAGGCCACCTTCCTGCGGACGATGGCCCCGGCCGTCGCCGACCGGGTGGAGTTCAGCAGCCTCCACGCGTGGGCCCAGGCGTTCCTCCGCGAGCGGGGCGCGGCGGTGCGGCTGAACAAGGGCAAGGCCGACACCGCCTTCGGCCTCGCCTGGAAGCACGTCGGCCGCGAGGGGCCGCTCGCCGCGCTCGACCCGGCCCCCGGCTACTGGCGCGAGGAGATCGACCACGTCATCAAGGGACGCGGCCTGACCCGTTTCGAGGAGTACCGGACCGTCCCCAGGCGACGGCGGAAGGTGAGCCTCGGTCCTTCCCGGCGGGAAGCCGTGTGGGAGCTGTACGAGGAGTACGCGGCACAGCTCCGCGAGCGCGACGCGCACGACTTCAACGACGTCCTCTCCCTCGCCCTCGCCGAAGCGTCACGCCCCCGCGAGCGGCCCCCGTACGCGGCCGTCGTCGTTGACGAGGTCCAGGACCTCACGCTCGTCGGCGTACGGCTCCTGCACGCGCTCGTCGGCGACGTCCCCAACGGCCTGCTGCTCGTCGGCGACGGACAGCAGAGCGTGTACCCCGGCGGCTTCCGGCTCACCGACGCGGGCATCGACATCCGCGGCGACCGCGGCCAGGTGCTGCGCACCAACTACCGCAACAGCGGCCGGATCCTGGACGCGGCCCTCGCCGTCGTGGCCGACGACTCCTTCGAGGACCTCGACGGCTCGCACGCCCCCGGCCGCCGCGACGTGGAGCCGACCTACCACGACGGGGACGTCGTCCGCGTCACCAGGGCCACGGTGGACGCCCACGACGGCGAACTCGTGCGCGCCCTGCGCTCCCTGCCCGCCGGAGCGCTCGCCGGCACCGCCCTGCTGTGCCCCGCGGCCGGCGGCGTCGCCCACTACCGGCGGGTGCTGGAACGCTCGGGCATCCGGGTGTTCCCGCTGGAGCGCTACGACGGCCGTCCCGTGGACGCGGTGAAGCTGGGCACCTATCACCGGGCCAAGGGACTGGAGTTCAAGAACGTCTTTCTGCCCCGGTACGACGCGGGGATCGCGAACGGGGCTCCGGCCGGCGGGACGCCCGCCGGCACGGAGAGCCCGCAGTCCGCCCGGGAGCGTGCCGAACTGCTGCGCAGCGGACTGTTCGTGGCGATGACCCGGGCACGCGACCTGCTGTGGCTCGGCAGTGTCGGCGACCGGGTGACGCCCTCGTGACGCGCCTCGGGGTCAGGGGCCGGTGACGGTGGCCGGGTCCGGCAGCCGGCTAGGCCAGGCCACGATGCGGATCGCCGCGCCGGCCGCCTCCTCGCCCCGGCAACGGGCGTGGTGGCGGCGGGCGATGGCGTCGAGGTCCAGGTGGGGCGCGAAGGCCGGATGCGCGGCCAGCCGCCGGGCGTAGGACCACAGGCGCGGGTGGTCGGTGAGGCGGTACACCGCCGCCGCGTCCAGGTGCCAGCGGTGCACCGTGTCCAGCTGGACCAGGGTCACCCACAACCGCACGTCGGCCGCCGTCAGTTCACCGCCCAGCACGTACGGGGCGGAGGCGAGGCGCCGCTCCAGCGCGCCCAGCGACCGCAGCAGCACGGCGAGGGCCGCCTCGCGCGCCGCCGGGCCGGCGCCGGAGCGGCCCGCGCGCTGCGCCGCCGCGTCGACGCCCTGCTCGCAGAGCCGGCCCACGGCCTCGATCCGCCGGTCGGCGCCGTCCGGGTGCAGGCGCGGGCCGGGGGCGTCGAACCGCCGCCCCAGGTCCTCGAGGATGTCGGGGGCGTGGGTGCTGACGATCCGTCCGGTCCAGTCGTCGCTCAGCACCGGGGCCACGGCCGGGCCGGGGTACAGGTGCGCACTGGCCTGGTACAGCGGGCGCAGGGCCAGGTGCCCGCCGTCGGGCGCGTCGGGCACGGCGGGCAGCGTGGTCACGGGAAGGGCCTCGTCCAGGCCGAGCAGGCCGTGGGTGATCGCGATCCGCAGACAGGACGGACCGGAGGGCGACAGGTGCAGCCGGTAGCGGTGCGGGACGGCCGGATAGCCGCTGCGCGCGTCACGGCCGATCCTGCTCCGGAAGGACGGCACGGCTTCGGGGGAAATGGCGGACATGCGTCTCCCTGGGAGTGCTCGGTCGCGGGCGTGCGAGGAGGACGGCCGGTGACGGCTCCGGTAGGACGGCCGGCACCGGCGGGCGCGTGCGCGGAGGGTCAGGCCAGGGCCGTAAGGGACGGCCCGGCGGGCGCGGGGCCGTCGCGGTGCGGGGGATTCGCCGCACTGCACACGCGCAGGAGGTCGATGTGCCGGCGGGAGGTCAACAGGGGGCGCGGCAGCGGCGGTACGGCGGTGTGCCCGCCGTCGGTGCCGTGGTCGCGCGCAGAACAGCCCATGATTCCCTACCGGTTCACCAGGATTGGCCATTTCGGAGTCTCGACCGGTGCCCGGGGGCTGTCAAGACCGCGGCACCGGCCCCCTGGGGGAGCCGGTGCCGTCGTGCCGGACGGGTGCGAGGGCTACTTCGCGCCCAGCCCGCCGTCGGAGACCTCGGGCTTGCCGGCGGCCTTGAGGACCTTGTTGAGGAGGGTCAGGTCGTAGATGCCGGCGAGCTCGGGCTTCTCCAGGAGCTTGGCCTTGACGGCCCAGTCGGACTCGGTCTTGAGGGTCGAGGCGAGCGGGTCGTCGGTGACGAGGATGGACTGCCAGGCGGGGTCGAGGACCTTCGCGTCGAGTTCCTTGCCGCTGTCCGCCTTGAGCTTGGCGTTGGCGGAGGCCTTGGCCTTGTCCTGGTTGGCGTTGATCCAGTCGTTGGTCTTGACGGTGCCGCGCAGGACGGCCTCGACGACGTCGGCGTGTTCCTTGAGGAACTTCTGGGACACGATGACGTTCGTGATCACGAACTTCTTGTCGGGCCACAGGGAGGTCTCGTCGAGGAGGACGGAGCCGCCGTCGGAGACGAGCTTGGAGGCGGTGGGCTCGGGGACCCAGGCGCCGTCGATGGAGCCCTGCTTGAAGGCGTCGGGGGTGACCTTGTTGTCGGTGCG
>NZ_JBHVUQ010000307.1:0-6193 GCF_042884105.1 Streptomyces sp. NPDC058157 | reverse complement strand
GCGGGGGCCGGACGGCCCGTCGTCACTTCAGGTGGCGGGTGAAGAACCGGGCCGCGTCCTCCCCCGCGGACCGGGGGACGCCGGTGTGCCCGCCCATGTTGGCGACGAGGGTCTTCTCCTCGGAGCCGAAGGCGTCGAACAGGTCGAGGGCCGCCTGCCGGTCGTTGCCCTCGTCGTCCCACTGCAGCAGGACGTGCAGGGGAACGGTCACCCGGCGGGCCTCCTCGAAGGTGGCGCGGGGCACGAAGCTGCCGGCGAAGAGGCCGGCGGCCTTGATGCGGGGCTCGACCACCGCGAGGCGGACGCCGATGGAGATCACTCCGCCCGAGTACCCGACCGGGCCGTCGATCCCGGGCAGTTCCAGGAGGGCGTCCAGGGCCGCCCGCAGCTCGGGGACCGCCCGGTCGACGAGCGGGAGGACGAGGGCGTCGACGATCTCCTCGCCGACCGGTTCGCCGGCCTGCAGGGCCCGGCGCAGGTCGGCGCGGGCCTGTTCGAGAACCTCCCAGCGCGGGCGGTCGCCGCTTCCGGGGAGTTCGACGGCGGCCGAGGCGAAGCCGTCCGCCGCGGCGTGCCGGGCGCGGGCGGCCAGCCGCGGGTACATCTTCGCCAGGCCCAGAGTGGGGTGGCCGAGCAGGATCAGCGGTACCGGGGCGGACGCGGAGGCGGATGCGGGCGTCCAGAGGATGCCGGGGATCCCGTCGAGGGTGAACTCGCGCTCGAGTACGTCGCCGTCGAGGTGCTGTTCGGAAGTGAAGTGCACGGTCGTGCCTTTCGGGAGTGCGCGTGTGGCGGCGCTCCCGGACGACCTATCGCCCGGCCGTGACCCCGGAGGGGAGCACCCATGTCGATACTGCGTTCACGGGTACCACCTCCTCGTTCTCCTGCACGGCTGCCGGAAAGATAGCAGGGGGTCCGGACGGCCGCCAACCGGATTCCCGGGTGCCGGGCCTCAGCCGCGGAGGAGGGAGCGGATGAGGTGGGCGCTGGGCTTGGGTGTCCGGTCGCGGTCGAAGAGGCCGAAGGGGACGGTGTGGCCGTCGAGCCATTCGTAGTTGTCCACGCCGGTCCACAGGTGCACGCCGGTGATGTCCATCCCGTCCGCGAGGGCCCGGCGGACCTGTTCGAGGGCGTCGGAGAGGTAGGCGGCGCGCCGGGCGTCGTCGTCGCCGCCGAGGCCGATCTCGGCCACGAGGAACCTCTTGCCGGGCAGCTCGGTGTGGAGCCGGGAGAGGACCTCGCCCAGGCCCGGTGCCCACGGGGCGTACCCCTGCGGGCCCGCGGGGTGTCCGGCGGGGTGGGGCAGGAGGTTCGCGGACGCGTCGACGGCGGCGGCGAAGTAGTAGCTGAAGCCGTACTGGTCGAAGGCGTCCTCGTAGCGGGGGGTCCGGGCCAGGTCGAGCCAGGTGCCCCACAGGACGGCGTCGACGAGGGCGGTGGCGCCTGCGGCGTCGGCGCCGGTGTCCGCCGGGTGCAGGGGGACCAGCGCCTCGTTGGTGGAGGTGGGCTTCCCGGTCTGGCGCAGCCGCAGCGCGGCCTCGAACTCCGCCTCGTGGACGGCCCGCAGGACGGTGAGGAACTCCTCCTGGGAGGCGTGCCCGGGCGGGAACGTGCCGCGGAGGTAGGCCTTCTCGGCGTAGCCGGACGGGTTGTTGACCGGCATCCAGCCGTCGACGAGGTCACCGAAGGCCTCCGCGGCGAAGTCCACGTGCCGGGCCCAGGTGGCGGCGGCCGCCGGCGCGAGGAAGCCGCCGTCGGCGGCGAACCAGGCGGGCAGGGCGGTGTGCAGGAGGCACGCCCACAGGGACAGCCCCGCCCGGCGGCCCGCCCGCAGGACCTCCCGGTAGTGCTCGACCGCCCGCTGGTCGTACCGTCCGGGCGCGGGCTCGATCCGGGCCCAGTCCAGCGACATCCGGTACTCGCCGAACCCCCAGTCGGCCAGGAGCCGGAAGTCGGAGGCGTACCGCTCGCCGAAGCCGTTGCCGTCGCCGCTGCGCGGGGCCTTGCCGGCCTCCTCCCACGCCCACCAGTTGTCCGCTGGTGTCGCACCCTGGCTCTGGGTGGCCGAGCTCGCCGTCCCCCACCTGAAACCGGGAGGGAAGCTGCTGGGCCCGAGGGTGGACGAGGTCATGGCGGTGCTCCTGATCGGGTGCGGGCTGATGATCGAAAACGTATCACCGGCCGCCGCGCCGCCCTGCCCCCTGGGGCGGGATCAGGACTCGTCGGCCACGCCGCCCACGGAGGACGGGGCCGCCGCCCTCCTCCTGCGGTAGAGCACCGCCGCGCCGACCGCGAGGAGGAGGACGGCCACGCCGGACACCCCGAGGGCCGTCCGTTCGGCGAAAAGCCTGCCCAGCACCTCGAGCACGCCGATCCCCGCGGTCGCGTAGATCAGCGCCCAGGCCGCTCCGCCGACGAACAGGGCGGGGAGGTAGCGCGGCAACGGCATGCGCATGCTGCCGGCGAGGAAGTTGGCGGCGGTCTGGAGGCCTACGGTCAGGAAGGAGACGGCCACCACGGGCGCGCCCCAGCGCTGGATCGCCCGCTCGGCGCGCCGGAACTTCGCCGAGGAGGTCCGGGCGGCGAACCTGCTGCGCCGGGCCCCGGCGCCGGCGAGCCATCCGACGGCGAACGTCCCTCCGGCGCGCAGCAGGACGATGGCGTACAGGGCCCCGGCCGTGAGCGCGATCTTATCCACGACGCCTCATCCCGGCTCCCGTTCCGTTCCGCTTCGTGTCGATCGTTCCATGGATGACCGGCCACCCGCGACACCCATCAAGGAAGGTAAGCCTAACCGAACGCGGATGCGGTGGTACAGGGCGCCCGTGCGCGGTGCCGCGCGGCCTACCGGTCCAGGACGGGGAGCGAGGCCAGGCCGCGGACGAGACGGGTGCGCCGCCACCGCAGCTCCTCGGCCGGTACGGCGAGGCGCACCCCGGGGAAGCGGGTCAGCACGGCGCGCAGGGCGATCTCGGCCTCGGCCAGGGCCAGGGGGGCGCCGACGCAGCGGTGGATGCCGTGGCCGAAGGCGAGATGGGCCGCCGCGTCCCGGTCCGGGTCGAGGCGGTCCGGCGCCGGGAACCGGTCCGGGTCCCGGTTGGCCGCCCCGAGCGCGACCAGGACCGGGACCCCGGCCGGGATCGCGGTGCCGCCGAGGGTGACGGGCTCCGTGGTGAACCGGAAGGTGGCAGTGCCCACCGGTGAGTCGAAGCGCAGCAGTTCGTCCAGCACGGCGGGGAGCATGTCCGGGTCCGCGCGGAGGCGGGCCGGCACGGCCGGGCTGCGCAGGAGGGCCAGGAGGGCGTTGCCGAGGGCGTTGGCGGTGGTCTCGTGCCCGGCCACGAGCAGCAGCACGGCCAGGGAGACCAGTTCCTCCTCGCTCAGCCGGTCCTGCCCGTCCCGTGCCGCGATCAGCCGGTCCAGGAGCGAGCTGCCGGGGGCCCGCCGCCTGGCGGCGATGAGCTCCGTCATGTAGCCGGCCAGCGCGTGCGAGGCCTCGTCGACGGCCTCGGGCTGCCCGTCGGCGAACAGCCCCGCCGACCAGCGCCGGACCGCGGACCGGTCGGCCTGCGGTACGCCGAGGAGCTCGCAGATCACGATGACCGGCAGCGGGACGGCCAGACCGGCCACGAAGTCGAAGGGTTCCCCGGGGTTCCACCGGGCCAGGAGTTCGTCGGTGGTGCGGGCGATGAAGGGCCGCAGCTGCCTGACGGCCCCGGTGGTGAAGGCCCCGGTGACCAGCTTGCGCAGCCGGGTGTGCCCGGGCGGGTCGGTGGCGAGCATGGAGCGGGACACGGCCGGGTGCAGGCGGCGGCGCGACTCCTTGTCCGCGAAGAAGGCCCCCGTGTCCTTGGAGAGCCGCGGGTCGCCGAGGGCCTCCCGGGCTTCCGCGTAGCCGGTGACCAGGTAGGCGGGACCTCCCGCGGACCCTGCGGGGAGGAACCGCACCGGACCGGCGGCCCGCGTGGCCGCGTACTCCTCGTACGCCGCGTAGGGGCCCTGGGGCCGGGGGTCCGGGGTCACAGTCCCTGCCCCGCCCGGAGCCGTTCGATCTGCCGGAGGACGGGCGCTTCGCCGAGACGGGTCTGCAGCTGCGACCACAGCCCCGACATGTCGACGATGCACGACCCGACCCGGGCCACGATGCGCTCGGAGATGTTGTTGGAGGCGGCGGAGCCCTCCTCGTGGATGGTGATCCTGATCCGGATGGCTTCCTCGGGGAAGCCCGAGCCGTGCAGCTCCTCGGTCGCCACGGTCGACGTGGTGCCGTCGGAACCGTGCGGGCCGCAGGCCGCGGCGGCTTCGCGCAGCTCGGCGAAGGCCGTCGCGGCACCCGTCCCCGGGTGGGACGCGAGGAAGTTGACGCTCGGTTCGCCCGGGCGCTTCGAGGTGAAGGTCTGGGCGATGGCCGCCCGGGCGCCCTTGTGGTTGAACAGGGCCCACAGGGTGCGGCACGCGGGCGGGTCGCCCTCGGTCGCGGCGTACGTCCCGAACTCGGACGGGTGCACGTCCCGGATGCCGCGGTCGGGGTCCGGGACTCCGCCGTCCTCCCCCGGCTGCAGCACCAGCTCCCGCAGCCGCGCGTTGTCCGGCACCTCGCCGGCCGCACCCCGGGCCGGCATGGGGACGGACGGTGGGCCCGACGCTTGCGTCCGGGCCGGCGTGGGCGCGGCGGTCGGGCTTCCCGCCGGGCCGCCGGAGCAGGCGGCGAGCAGGAGGCAGCCGACGGCCGCCGGCAGGACGGAGAAGTGGTGCTTGGACATGTGAGGAGCCCCCGGCTACGAGTGGACCGCGCCGGCCCGCCCGAACTGTAGCCGCACCCGGTCCGGGCACCGCGCGGCGAGGGCCGTGCAACGGGTCGTCAGCTGTCCGCGAGGGCGAGTTTCACGCCGAAGCCGACGAGTACCGTGCCGGTGACCGCGTCGATGGCACGGCGCACCGGGGCGCGGTCCAGCCAGCGGCGGACCAGGTGGGTGCCGAAGATCAGCGCGCTGAACCAGACCAGTCCCTCCAGGTCGTGGACGGCCGCCAGGACGACCCCCATGAGGAGGTGCGGGGCTCCTTCGGGGATGAACTGGGGCAGCATCGCCATGTAGAAGACGCCGTTCTTGGGGTTGAGCAGGCTGGTGCCCAGGCCGCGTGCCCAGGACCGGGCCCAGGTCTCCTCCGTGGCCGGCGCGCCGCCCGCCTCCGGCGCCTCCTGCGGCGACGCGGGGCGGCGGCGCTCCGCGAGGGTGCGGCGGAGCATGCCGATGCCGAGCCAGACCAGGTACGCGGCGCCGGCCACGCGCAGCGCGTCGTACAGGAGGCGGGACGCCGTGAGCACCGCCGAGGCGCCGACCGCGGCGGCCACGCCCCACACGAGCACCCCGCAGAGGATCCCCAGGGCCGTCGCGAAGGCCCGGCGCCGGCCCTGGGTGAGGGCGGAACGCAGCACCAAGGCGGTGTCCAGCCCCGGCATGATGGTCAGCATGCCCGCCACCACGGCGAAGGAGGCGAGAGCAGAGGAAACGGTCATGCGGTCATCCTGGTGCCGGGGCCGCGATCACGTCCAATGCCTTCTGCTTCACCGGGCATCAGCGGTACTGATGCCGGTGGTGGGACGGGGCCAGCTGATGCGGGTGGCGCACAGGGTGACCAGGAGGGCCGAGGCGGCGACCGCCGCCATGCCCCAGGACAGGTTGCCGGCGCTCGCGATGAAGCCGATCAGGGCCGGGCCGGCCAGCAGGCCGGTGGTTCCCATCGCGGCGACCAGGGCGAGGGCGTCCGGGCCCTTGCGGGCGGCGGCCACGTAGACGCACGGGGTCACCGCGGCGGCCCCGAGGCCGACGCAGGCGAAGCCGAGCAGGGTGGGCACGACGCCGCCCGCCGGCAGCGCGAGCGCCAGACCGGTGCCCGCGAGGGCGCTGCCGGCCCGGACGACGCGGCCGTCGCCCCAGCGGCTGCGCAGGCCGTCCGCGAAGAGGCGGGCCGTCACCATCGTCACGGAGACGACGGCGATGCCCAGCGGCGCGACCTGCTCGGAGGCTCCGGCCACCGTGTCCAGGTAGAGCGCCGACCAGTCGTTCATGGCGCCCTCGGTCACGGTGGCGAAGGCCATCGCCGCTCCCATCCACAGGGCGGCGGCGGAGAACGCGGCCCGGGACCTGCCGGTCTTCTCCCCCTCGCCCGGGGATTCGCCCGGGGATTCGCC